>DATHPZ010000021.1:0-23161 GCA_035483355.1 Chthoniobacterales bacterium
TGGATCGGGAGGCTTTTACGGCAAAGGATTTACCGCCCCGAACACCCAGGTGCAACTGGGATTCCTGCCCTCGACGATCGTGCACACCGATTTTATCTTTGCCGCCATTGGAGAACAGCTTGGGTTTGTCGGAACCATCACCTTGGTGGCAGCATTTGGAGCCCTTCTACTAACGGGTCTATTGATCGCGGCTTCGGCAACCGACGACCTGGGACGGCTGGTGGCCGTCGGAATTATCACGCTTATTTTTACCCATGTTTATATGAATATCGGGATGACGATTTCGATTACCCCGATCACCGGCGTCCCATTGCCGATGATCAGCTATGGGGGATCGTTTCTTGTCCTGGTGCTGTTTGCCCTCGGCGTCCTGGAGAGCATCTGGATCCATCGAAAGATCCGCGGCAACGCGCAGCTCCGACAGAGCGCCGCTTAGCAAGTTACGAGTGGGGTACGGGGTGAAGTCGAGGCTTTCGTATTTTTTTCACTTGTCATCCAGTGTTCCTTTGAACATGCTGACGATCGTGGTTCCCGATCTCAGTGAAAATCAGACATTGGCGTCGTGCCCAATGACTCCGGTCCGGCACGATGTCAAATGATGGACCTGAACCAAAGCCAAAGGGCAGCGGTTGAATACGGCATCGGCTCCGGCCGATCGTGTGCCCCGCTTCTGATCATCGCGGGCGCCGGTACGGGCAAAACGAAGACGCTTGCCCACCGCGTCGCTCATCTCGTCCTGAATGGCGCAGATCCAAAGCGCGTCCTACTGTTGACTTTCACCCGCCGTGCGGCCGTGGAAATGACACGGCGCGCAGCGAGGATCCTCGGCGAAGTGCGCCGTGCACCTCACGAACTTGGGGTAAACGTACCGACTAGCGAGATGAATTGGTCCGGCACATTTCACGGGGTCGCGAACCGCTTGCTACGCCTACATGCCCCGGCAATCGGGCTTGATCCCTGTTTCACCGTTCTGGATCGGTCCGATTCGGCCGACTTCATGAATTTGCTCCGGAACGACATGGGCCTCGCCAAGAAAACAACGCGCTTCCCAAAAAAGGATACCTGCCTGGCAATTTATTCGCATACGGTCAATGCTTGCTGCGAACTCGCGAGAACGCTCGACGCAGTCTTCCCCTGGTGCGCTGATTGGATCGGTGAACTCAAAGAGCTGTTCCACGCGTACGTCATTGGAAAGCAGACGAACAATGTGCTCGACTATGACGATCTCCTGCTCTACTGGCGTCACTCCATGGAGGAGCCCGCCGTTGCGGCCGAAGTCGGAGCTAGATTCGACCACATCCTCGTCGACGAATTTCAGGACACCAACGCGCTTCAAGGGGAAATCCTCCTGCGCCTGAAACCGGACGGGCGCGGCCTGACCGTCGTTGGAGATGATGCGCAATCCATCTATTCATTTCGCGCTGCGACGGTGCGCAACATCCTGGACTTTCCGAAGCGGTTCTCGCCCCCGGCGACGGTGGTAACTTTGGAGCAAAACTACCGTTCCACCCAGCCGATACTTGATGCCAGCAATGCAGTTATCGGCCTGTCCTCGGAAGGGTATCCGAAGCGCCTGTTCTCGGCCAAGCTCTCGGGAGAGAAGCCTCGATTTATCAGCGCTGCCGATGAGCCAACGCAGGTTCTATACGCGGTCGAACGCATCCTGGAGCACCGCGAAGCCGGCATCGACCTTAAGCGCCAGGCAGTTCTGTTCCGCGCCGCCCACCACAGCGCAGCACTCGAAGTCGAACTCGCCCGGCGAAACATCCCGTTCGTGAAATACGGCGGACTGAAGTTCCTTGAGGCCGCACATGTGAAAGACGTCTTGTGCGTGCTACGCTGGGCGGAGAATCCAAGAGACACCGTGGCCGGGTTCCGAGTTCTTCAGCTTCTGCCCGGAGTAGGACCGAAAGCAGCGCGGAGCGCGCTCGAGCGGCTCTCCGAAAGCCACTTTCTCTTCCAAGTATTGAACGGCGCAAGCGTCCCGCCCGCGGCGACGCCGCATTGGAGCGAGTTCTGCTCCATGATGACCCGGCTTCGCGACTCGGCGACTCCATGGATTGGACAGATGGGCCTGCTTCGCCAGTGGTATCAGCCGCATCTTGAGAGGCTTTACGACCACCCGACGACTCGAGTCGGCGATCTCGACAAACTTGAGCAGATCTCCGCCGGGTATGTTACGCGGGAGCGGTTTCTGACAGAGTTAACGCTTGATCCGCCGGAGTCCACCGGCGCCGAGGCCGGTGCGCCGCTGCTCGACGAGGACTATCTTATTTTGTCAACCATCCATTCCGCCAAGGGGCAGGAATGGGACGTCGTATTCATTCTCAATGTCGCGGACGGTTGCATCCCATCCGACATGGCAGCGGGCAGTCCGGAACAGATCGAAGAAGAGCGCCGCGTTCTGGGCGTCGCTATGACGCGCGCCAAGCTGCACCTTCATTTGATCCAGCCCCTTCGATTTTTTCGTAGCCAACAACACCGCCACGGCGACTCTTACATGTTCGCGCCGCGGAGTCGGTTCATACCGGATGCGATCCTCGATCTCTTCGAATGCCGCGCTTGGCCCGCAGAGGTCCGGGCCAGCATGAGCGCGCCCGGAGGCCGCCCTTCTGCCGATGTGGCTGCGCGAATGCGCAACATGTGGCGCTAACGCAGGGTGCAAAGACTTGCGTCGCGCGCAAGTTTACGAGTGTTTGGGCTACCAACTGAAGCTCACCCCACTGGTTGCGCCACCGCCATTGTTGCCTCCCCCAGCCCCCCCAAAAAAAGCGGGATCGTTATTCTTTCCGGGATCTGCGGCGGCACACGCTCCGAGCAGTAGCGAGGCCGCAAGCACGAAAACACGCGAAACGTTGCGGCGCACCGGCGTATCGGCGTATCGGCGTTGGCAAAGCGTCAACAAGTTCGTCGAGACCTCCTGGTGCATCGTCTCATAAATGAGAGGCGTACCGTTGGCTTCAAAACGGTCTGGATGCTCATCCTTAGCCTCCATACGCCTGATATCGCTTAAGACCCTGCCGCCAGAGCGTGTTCGCGCCAAGCGCAATGATCAAAACCCAGCAAAACTGGATCAACAAACCTTCCCAGAGCCCTGCGCCGTGCACTTGGCCCATAAAAATCGCAATAGGGAAATAAATCTCATACTGAAAAGGCAAGAACCTCAAAACTGCTTGCATCGAAGGAGGTAAAAATCCGATCGGGAACATGTGGCCACTCAAAAAATATTCGAATGAGTAGATGATGAAGACGATGGTAGATATTTCCAGCATCCAGAAAGCGAACAACGCCACCGAGTAGGCGATCAGAAACTGGATCAATCCGGCAAAAAGCACACTGACCATCGTCAACATCCAAATGGCCGATGAAGAGGGCCACACCAGAAAGCGATGAAACGCTGCGAAGATGATAACAACGACCGGAAGTGTCACCAATGTGTAGAGCAGCCGGTTACTGACAAATAATGCCAACCGGTAAACGAGATAGTTCAGCGGTTTGATTAGGAATGAGTTCATCTGTCCATCCCGGATATCTGCCGCTACCTGCCACTCATCGTCACCCGGCGTTATGAGGCTGTCCAAGACCAGGACCAGAAGGAAATAGTAGACGACTGAGGCGTAATCGAAGTTGTTGATGCCTCCGCCTTTCGCCTCAAAAATGGCTCTCCAAATGAAAACGGTGCCCAGGAGCGGGAACAACCCGAACAAAGATCGGAAAAGGAAATTCCAACGATAAACGAAAGTGTTCTGGACGCCGATATCGAAAACTTTCAGATATTTTTGCATCTTCGGCGGGACCGGCGCTGTCCTCCCAAGGACACGTGGTGGGCGGACCTCGCTTAGTAGATCTTAATGAAGGCCTTTTCCCGCAGGCTATCGAGCCAGCGCTGAGTCGCCTTTTGCCGCATGGCTTGCTCCAGTTTCCTTTCGATCCCAGCCCGGACCTCGGGAAGCGGGATGACGCCGGACTCCTTCTTGGACTCGCAATAAAGAATGTAAAATGAGTCTCCGATTTGCACCACCTGGCTCGTTTGACCGGGCGAAAGGGCGAATGCGACGTCGGTCAGCTGCTGGTTCAACGTCTTGCGGTCGATGAGCCCCCAGTCACCGCCGGACTCCGCTGTCCCATCCATCGAGTAGGTTTTAGCCATCGTGGCAAAATCGGCTCCGCCTTTTACCTTGTCACGAATCTCTTCGGCCATTTTCCTCGTTGAATCGGCCGAATTTGCATCGAGCGGATCGGCATTCAAAACGATCATGCGGAGCTTTAGCTGCTCCGGCGTCACAAATTCCTGCTTGTTCGCGTCGTAATAGGCCTGGATCTGTTGCGGGGTAGCACTAAAATTCCCCTTCACGTTATTCTGGCGCATCGCCCCGACGATGACCTTGTCCCGTTGCATATCACGAAATTTGTTTACCGTGTAGCCTTGAGCGTTCAGCGTTCGCAAGAAAGCCTGACGATCGCCGGCAAAATCATCCTTGATGATATTCGCGATCTGATCGTCCACCACATATTCCGGGATGTTGAACTGTTTCTTCTTGAATTCCTGCACGATCAACTGGCGATCGATCAAATCGTTTAACGCGCCAAGACGAGCTTCCTTGATTTTATCGATCAGTTCCTGGCCGGTGAATTGCTCTCGCAACGTCCGTTCGCGCGGACCGGAAACTTCCTGCACCTGAGAAAAAGTGATAACGTCTCCATTCACGACAGCTGCAACTCCGTCGATAACCTCAGGTTCTGCGGCCCTGGTTTGCGCGATGAAGAAAGCGATGGTGAGTAATAGCGAAAACAACAGCTTCGAGGGCATGAGTATTGTCAGGAAAGTCGGCTTAGGAGAACCAGCAAGCTCGCAAGCCTATTTTCGCCTTCACCGGAAGTCAAGCGGGGAAACCGATCGCCTACCAGAAGGTAATCGCCGCCCCTTGTCAGCATGACCTTCGAGTCCTTGACTTCGATAGCCACAACCTTCACTCGATCCGCCATAAGCTTTATCTCGTTTAAAGTGAGAAGATTGCCAACCGCTTCGGGAGGCGGACCAAATTGGTCTCTCCAATCGCGGGCAAGCTTCTGGAGGGCCTCCTTGGAGTTAGCCTGGGCGAGTTTTTTGTAAGCCTGGATACGCATCTGCGGCTGGGAAATATAATCTGCCGGGATAAATGCCGGGTCGAGAGTACTCTGGGAACTGACATACTCGGCCTCATTGGTGGAAACGAAATCAAGCCGGATGGGGACATCGGCGCGGATGCGGATGCGCTTGCCTTGCAATTCCTCCACGGCCTGTTGCAATAATTGGCAATACAAATCAAATCCGATATTGATTATGTGACCGCTTTGCGCTGTACCGAGAATGTTTCCCGCACCGCGGATCTCGAGATCTCGCATCGCAATGCGAAATCCTGCGCCAAGCCCGGAATATTGTTTAATCGCGTTGATTCGTCTCCGGGCCGCTCCGACCGTCATCATGTCTCGCGGAAGCAAAAGGTACGCATAGGCCTTGTGCTGGGCTCTGCCGACTCTCCCGCGCAACTGATATAAATCGGCCAGACCGAACCGGTCTGCGCGGTCAATGATAATGGTGTTCGCGTTCGGAATATCTAAACCACTCTCGATGATGGTGGTGGAGACCAGCACATCCGTCTTGCCGCCGACGAACCGCTCCATGACCTCTTCGAGGTCCTGTTCGTCCATCTGACCATGACCCACATCGACGCGGGCGCCTGGGCAAAGCAATCGAATTCTGTCCTGCACGCGATCGATTGATTCAACTCGGTTATGGAGGAAATAGACTTGTCCTTGGCGATGGAGTTCCCGCTGGATCGCGTCGCGAATGATCCGTTCGTCGTATCCGCAAATGATCGTCTCGACCGGGAGACGATTAGGCGGCGGCGTCTCAATAACCGACATATCTTTCGCACCGACCAGCGACAGGTAAAGCGTTCTGGGAATCGGCGTCGCAGAAAGAGTCAGGACATCGATCAACTTGAACTGTTCCTTAAACTTCTCCTTGTGTCGCACGCCGAAGCGTTGTTCTTCGTCAATGACAACCAGCCCCAATTCTTTGAATTCGATATCGCCGGTGATCAACCGATGGGTGCCAATGACAATATCGATCGTTCCATCTTTCAGTCCTTGAACTGTTTCTCGCTGTTCCCGTTGCGAGAGGAAACGACTCAACATTGCCACGCGGATGGGATAGTCGGACATCCGCTCCCGAAAAGTGTTGTAGTGCTGCTGGGCTAACACGGTCGTCGGCACCAGCATGACGACCTGCTTCCCATTGATGACCGCCTTGAAAGCCGCACGAATCGCGACCTCGGTCTTTCCAAAGCCAACGTCGCCACAAATCAACCGGTCCATCGGCCGATCGGTTTCCATATCGGCCTTGGTCTCCTGAATTGCTCGCAACTGATCCGTTGTCTCCTTGTACAGAAACGATGACTCAAATTCGTTTTGCCAACCGGTGTCGGGAGGATGCGCGTACCCAGTCCGCGAATTGCGTTCCGCCTGGATTTCGAGAAGCTTGGCCGCATAGTCGAAAACCGCTGTCTGCGCCGCCTTCTTCGCCCTGCCCCAACGGTTGTCGCCCAGTGCGGTTAAAGGTGGGAATCGTTTTCCGATACCGACATAGCGAGAGACGAGAAAGGCCTGTTCGAACGGAACATACAGTCGGGTGTCATTCGCGAATTCCAAGACGACGACTTCTTGTTCGGAGCCATTCTGCTGCAGTTTCCGGATTCCGCGATACTTGCCAATCCCATGCTCCAGGTGCACCACAAGATCCCCTTCGGCAATTTCGGAAAAATCGATCGGCGCTCGGCCCCCTCTCAGACGCGACCTTCGAAGTGCGAGGCGACGCGCGCTTGGACTCTGGTACCGACCAAAGATTTCGGCATCGCATAAAACCGCGAGTTTCGCCTCTGGAAAGACAAACCCTCTGGTGAGCGACCCGACCACGAACCGGATCGCCTCAACATCGATTTCATTGTCACGCAACACATCGCGCAAGCGCTCGATTTCTCCTTCATTGTGGCAGAGTGCGAACAGTCGCCAATGCTCGCCAATCCAGGCTCGAAGCTGCCGAAGCGCAATTTCCCGTTTGCTCTCCTCGACCAAAAAATCGCCCGCTTCAAAATCCTGAAAGCCGGTCCCAAAAAATGCGGTCTGATAGTCTTCGATCGAATCGCCGACAGTTGCGCCCGCCGTAATTCGAATCTGCGCCTCGTCGCGCTCGGACTCGATGCCAAGCAAAACATCCGCTTTACGCCTATAGTCGCGAAGCCGGACGTTCCGATGTTCCAGATCACCGACCAACAACTCGCATCGGTCCAACGTCTGAATCGAAGTCTGATCATCCAGCTCGAACTCCCGGATGGAGTCGATATCCTCGCCGAAAAGCTCGACTCTGACCGGCAGAGAATGATGCCAGGAGAAGATATCGAGAATGCCGCCGCGCACAGCGAATTGACCACGCGTGGTCACTTGCGGCGATTTTTCATATCCGCTCTTCAACAGAGTTTCACACAACGCATCGCGATCCAGGCGATCGTTGCGCCGCAGGATGAGCGTTTGTTTCCGGAGCGACTGAGCGCTTGGAACCGGGTCCTCAATAGACGCCTCGGTCAGAACGATTACTGCGCGTTTGCCCTCGGCAATTGTTTGCAAAACTTCCAGACGCTCCGCGACGATTTCCGGGTCGGGAACAGATTCCTGTACCGCCGGCGTTTCGATTTCAGGGAAAAACAAGGCCTCGACCTGCCAGTTTAAAAGGCCGTTGAAAATTTCTTCCTGGCGCCGGACATCGGGGCAAAGAATCCAGCAAGATCTGGAAGTGTGATGCCGCACGGCACAGGCGGCAACAAAGGCCTGCGCACCCTCGCACACATGGCTCAGGGTCACGGGGCTTTTCCGTTGTAACAGCTCCAGAATGGGCTGGAAATTGCGAATTGAATCAACTATGTCTGCCAGATGTTCTGACATTGCCGCGTGAGAATGGACCCTATGAACAATGGCAGGACGATCCGCGGTCGCAAATTCTCCAAAAATTGTGACATCGACCGCTACCCGAACAATCTACTGAAAATTCAGCTCCCTTGTAATACCGTAGCGCTCGATTCGTTTCCGCAACGTCGCACGTGTGACTCCCAGGAGCTTGGCCGCTTTGACTTGGTTTCCTTTTGTTCGCTTCATTGCGAAAAGCGTAAACTCCCGCTCCAGCCAGGGGAGCAACTGGAGCGAGCGGTCGGTGGACGCCGCATCAAGCAGGATCTCAACAGCCGTCTCCAGGGTCGGCCTGATCGGATTATTGCTGACCACCACCGCCATATTCTCTGAGCCACCGTCGGATTGTTGAGTCGCCGCGCCGAGCGGAATATCTTTTGGGAGCAACACATCGCTCGTGGCGAGGACACAGGCCCGCTGAATCGTGTTCTCCAGTTCGCGCACGTTGCCCGGCCATGGATATTCCTCCATCAATTTTACCGCCTCTTCCGAGAGCTTGAGCTGAGGCAGATGCTTTTGCGTGGCAATCTTTTTCAGGAAATACTCAGCCAGCAGGTTGACGTCTTCTCTCCTCTGGCGGAGCGGCGGCAGGTGTATCCTGACCACGTTCAAGCGATAGAAGAGATCTTCGCGAAATTGCTTTTTCGCGACTTCTTGCTCCAGCGTCTTGTTGGTGGCAGCGATAATTCGAACGTCGGTTTTGACGGTGGTGTTTCCGCCGACCCGGGAGAATTCACCCTCCTGAAGCACGCGTAGAATTTTGCTCTGGACGGCGAGCGGCATGTCACCGATCTCGTCCAGGAAAAGCGTTCCTCCGTTGCTCTGCTCGAACCGCCCGATCCGCTGCGCAGAAGCTCCGGTGAAAGCTCCTTTTTCATGCCCGAAAAGTTCGCTCTCCAGCAGATTCTCTGGAATCGCAGCGCAATTGATCGCAATGAAAGGTTGGAGGCTACGATTGCTGTAATGATGAATCGCCCTCGCGACCAACTCCTTGCCGGAGCCGCTTTCGCCGGTGATCATTACCGGTGCGTCGCTATGAGAGACGCGGCCCACCATCTTGAAGACTTGTTGCATCGGCTGGGACTGGCCGACCAGGCTGTCTTGATATTGCTCGACGGTCAACTGGGGCTTGAACGCGGTCGCGGAACGCATTTCAGCCTGCGCGGTCAGAGCCGCATCGACAACCGGCTTCAAATTGAACGGGAGCGATTCCTTTCTGAGGTAGTCGAAAGCGCCCAATTTCATCGACTCGATGACCGATTGGGTCGTTCCGAAGGCGCTCATCAGAATGACGATCGCGTTGGAATCCCGCTGGCGGACCCTGGCCAAGAGCTCCAATCCGCTGAAAGGCATTAAATGGGTCTCCGAAATCAGTAGATCCGGGTTTTCCGCAATGTAAATTTTGTAGGCTTCGTCGGCCGTTGTCGAGGTCACGACGCGCGTGGTTGGCGTCTCGAGCTGATTTTGGGCCCACTCGAGGAAGTCGGTTTCAGGATCTACTAACAAAATTGTCTGCATCAATATCTGTGCCCGGTGGGGTGCCGGAACCCGCTCAATAAATCCCCTGGTTTACGGTCAAAAACATATCATTTGCGCACCCACGTAAATGCGCAAGCGACTTGCTCAATTTTGAGCACCGACCATAGAGCCCTTTTCCGCGCTGGTCCATTAGGGATGAGCAGAAAAAGACATTACTCTAAAAAAGTTGCAAGCCAGCGATGGCCGGCCGGCAAGTTATCCAGGCTCTACACTCCACCGTATCTTCTATTTCGCCGCCCAAATTCTTCTACGGCTTCGAAAAGATCGTCCCTGCCAAAATCGGGCCAGAGCTTCTGTGTCACGTAGATTTCCGTGTAACTCAGTTGCCAGAGCAAAAAATTCGAAATCCGCATTTCGCCGGAGGTCCGAATGAACAAATCCGGATCCGGCCATTGATGCGTATACAAGCGTTCGGCAAAGATTTCGGTATTGATTTGATCGATTCCCATCCTGCCAGCCACGACGTCTTCAACGATCCTTTTCACTGCATCGACTATCTCGGTTCGGCCACTGTAGTTTAACGCCAGGATAGTCGTAAGCCGCTTACCGTCTGCAGTTGCGGCGATTGACTCTCGAAGCTGCCTTTGCACGGCCGTTGGAATCTCGTTCAGTCGGCCGATTGCCTCAAGTTTGACACTGCGTTTACGTAAATCGTCCGTATAATCCCTTAAAAACTTCTGTAAAAGCCCCATGAGAGTGTCGATCTCCTCTTTAGGACGTCGCCAGTTCTCTGTGGAAAAGGTGTAGAGCGTCAGGTATTCGATCCCGAGTTCGAGACATGCCTCCACACATTTTTTGGCTGCGTTCGCTCCTTCGAGATGGCCTCTGGTTCGCGGCCAACCTCGTTGGCGAGCCCAACGGCCGTTACCGTCCATGATCACTGCAATATGTTTCAGAGCTCTCGTGGACATTCTTGAAACCCTGTGTCCTGCGAAGGACACTACACCAGAATAGTCTGGGCGCGACTTTGGCCCACACCAACCAGTTTAAGCTTTGCTCCGGTCAGATCGCAAATCATGCGCAGATACTCTCGGGCGTTTGGCGGCAGCTCCGCAAAAGACCGAGTTTCGCTGGTCGATTTCTCCCAACCGGACACTTCGACATAAACTGGAACGCACTTCGCCAGTTGCCGTACACAGGTCGGCGGCACTTCAATTTTTTTCCCGTCGAGCTTGTAGGCCACGCAAACTTTCAATCGGGGGAGAGAGTCCAAGCCATCCAGGTTCGTCACGGCCAACTCGTCGATCCCGTTCAGCATCTGGGCATACCTCGTCGCAACGGAATCAAACCACCCGCATCTACGAGCCCGCCCGGTGACGGCGCCGTACTCTCGTCCCATCGAATGCATCAGATCGGCGACTTGGGCATCCTGCGTCGGAAACGGACCCTCGCCAACTCGGGTCGTGTACGCCTTCATTGCGCCGACCACCCGATCAATCCTGTTCGGGGGTATCCCAGACCCCGTGCAGGCACCCCCTGCGGTTGTATTCGAGGAAGTAACATACGGATAGGTTCCGTGATCCAGGTCCAGAAACGTTCCTTGAGCGCCTTCAAAAAGAATTTCTTTGCCAGCGGCCATCGCCTTGTGAACCGTCAGGACTGTATTGGTAATGAGTGGTCGAATTTTTTCACCAACTTCCAGGTACTGATCGAGAAGCGCCTTAAACTTTATCGGCTTTTGACCGAAATCGCGCAGGATCAAATTTACCTCTTTGACTCGCCCCCGCAGTTTCTCAGCGAACAATTCAGGCTGCAAAAGCTCCCCTAAACGGATCCCCACTCTGGCAATCTTGTCGCCGTAGGCCGGGCCTATCCCGCGCTTTGTTGTTCCAATTTTCTGGGCTCCCTTTGCCGCTTCGCGTTGTTCGTCGATCGTTTTGTGGAACGGGAATACCAGATGCGCGCACTCGCTGATCAATAGGTTCCTCGAGTTGATCTTAACGCCATGCGCCGCCAATTCCGATATTTCTTCCCAAAGAGCGATGGGATCAATCACCACCCCGTTGCCAATCACACAAAGTTTCCCCCTGCGGAGAATGCCGGAGGGAATCAGGCGCAGGATATATTTCTTCTCGCCGACGACAACTGTGTGTCCTGCATTATTCCCCCCCTGACTTCGTACGACGACGTCGACTTTGTCGGTGAGGTAATCAATGACCTTTCCTTTGCCTTCGTCGCCCCATTGTGCGCCGACTAAAACGATGTTGGACATAAATTCTTCCGGACAGGAAATCGTCCCGGAACTCCTCACGGTGTTCGCGGGACAAACAACGAAAGTAGGTGCCCCCCAGGCGCTCCGCAAGCAAGGATTCGATTCAGGAGTCAGGAGTCAGAATTCAGGAGTCAGGAGTCCGATCTGCGGATGATGATTCATCCGTTTCCCTCCCGAAGAATTCAACTCGAGCAGCGTCACTGACTCCTGAATCCTGAATCCTGAATCACTGCTTCCTCTTGGTATCCAGACAGATAGTTACCGGACCGTCATTGACGAGTTCGATTTGCATGTCTGCGCCGAAAATCCCTCGAGCAACCGGTTCGGCAACCTCCGTTTCAAGTTGCTCGCAGAATTCTTCATAGAGCTGGTTTGCCTGCTCGGGCGCCGCTGCGCCGCCGAAGGAAGGTCGGTTACCTTTTCGCGTGCTCGCCAACAACGTAAACTGGCTGACGATCAGGAGATCGCCGGCAATGTTTTGCACGGAAAGGTTCATCGCGCCGTTCTCATCCGAGAAAACGCGAAGTCGAGCAATCTTGCCGGCCAGCCAGACAATGTCATCACGCGAATCCGCGGTTTCGATTCCCAGGAACACCAGCAGCCCGCGACCGATCTGGCTAACGATCTCGTGTTGGATCTCCACAGAGGCGCGTGTGACGCGTTGGATGACTGCGCGCATCGTAAATGATAGCAGTTGTCAATGTGGCTCCTGGCTCCTGAATCCTGACTCCTGGATCAGTTCCATCGTTCCCTTGAACTTTGGCGGATCGTCATCGTCAATCCCGAAGTTGGCGGCGTACAACGATGAAACCTGCTCCATTTCATCGTCCGTCAGATCCGGACATTCCGAAATCGTTGCGAATTCGGTGAGTTGCTTCTCGTCGTAGATGTTCGGAAGCGTCGAGGCCACCCGCGAATCTTTGAGCAACCAGAGCAAAGCCGCCTGACCCAAGGTCCGATTGGCACGTTCCAAGAACCGGAGTTGTTCCACTTTTCGAACCCCGTTGATAAGCCAGACGCGCGGACGATGGCTTCGATGGTCGTTCGGCGGAAACTTGGTCTCCGCGGTGTAATGCCCCTCCAACATTCCGGAGGAATGCGGCACACGAATCAGGAACATTGTCTCGTTGCCATGTTCAGTCGCGGTGTCTTGAATGACCGCACCGGGATATTGCTCCAGCAAATTATAAATGTGCTGGACGCTGGTGACAGAGCGTTCTTTCACACAATTGATCCCTTCGTACTTCCAGCCGATCGCAGGTCCGAGCGCGATACCGTAATACCGGATCAAGCCACGTTGACGCAATTGCTCGAGGGTTTCCCAGACCGTGTCGTCGGCAACCTGTTCCATCCGGATATTGTGGAGCTGCAGAAGATCGATCCGATTCGTTTTGAGTCGTTTCAGGGCGGCCTCAGTGGCCCGGACCATTGCTTCAGGCGAAAAATCCTGAGGGATTTCTCGTTGCCCGCGTCGTTCGTTCCCGTGATGGACAAAATCGTACCCGATCTTGGTCGCTATCACAATTTGATCACGCTGGTGGGAAAACGCCTTTGCGATCAATTCTTCGCTCAGTCCGTTCCCGTATGTATCAGCTGCGTCGAAGAGCGTTACTCCAAGATCGAAAGCTCTCCGGAGAAGATTCACCGCCTCCTGCTCACTAAAGCTGCCCCACCATCCGGTGGACACCGTCCACATGCCAAAACCGACTTCGCTCACCCGAAGATCGGTATTTCGATAAGTGCGATAGTTCATCGTGCGTCTGCCATTATCCAGCGAGGGAAACCGAAGGTCAACGGACGTGTCAGCAAAGGGTCCCGCTTTGCCTCCAAAGAATTGCGCAAAAGAAGGACCCTTTGCTTAACAATGCTTGCAAGTCTGTCGAGCACACGTTGTGCTTGCGGAGGTCCCGTTGTCCGAATACGAGGATTTGACGGAGAGAACTCAAAGAAAAACACGATGCAACCTGTACAAACCTTTAATGTATCACCCCGATTACCGGAGAATCTGGAACCGCTCCGTGAACTTGCTCATAATCTGTGGTGGACCTGGGAGCCCGATGCTCGACGGCTCTTTCGGCATTTGGATACTCAGCTCTGGGACAGAACGAACCACAATCCAATCCGGATGTTGCAGCTCTCGCGCCAAGCCCGTTTGGTCGAACTCGCAGCCGATGACGACTACATCCGTGAAATGCAGGCCGTATACCAAAAATTCAAGGCCTACATGGCGCGAACCGACACTTATGGAAAACTTCGATCGAGCGCGCCGCGTATCGCCTATTTTTCGGCGGAATTCGGTTTTCATGAATCCGTGCCGAACTATTCCGGCGGTCTCGGTATTCTTTCCGGCGATCACTGCAAGTCGGCCAGCGACCTCGATTTGAACTTCTGCGCGGTGACACTGCTTTACCGGCATGGTTACTTCAAGCAGCAGATCAACAAAGATGGTTGGCAGGAAGCGGTGAGCCTGAACCAGAATTTTAATCATCTGCCCTTGCTGGAAGCCAAGACGAGTGATCAGCCGCTTCACGTTTCTGTCTCGATTCTGGGCAGAAATGTTACCGCCAAAGTCTGGGAGCTGCAGATCGGCCGAATCAAGCTCTACTTGCTCGATACGGATATCCAACAGAATTCCCCGGAAGATCGCCCGATCACGGCACAGTTGTACGGCGGCGACCTTGAGATGCGAATCCGTCAGGAGATTGTCCTTGGGATCGGCGGAGTCAGAGCCCTGGATGCCCTCGGTATCCACCCGGAGGTTTATCATATGAATGAGGGCCACTCCGCGTTTCTTGCCCTGGAAAGGATTCGCCAATACGTCCAGGATAAAGGACTGGAATATTACACTGCCCTGCAGGTGGTCGCGTCTTCCAACGTTTTTACGACGCACACTCCTGTGCCGGCCGGAAATGACGCATTCCCGCGCGAGATGATGGTCCGCCATTTTTCCTGGTACGCAGAAGATTTCCGGATCAGTTTTGACGATTTTTTCCGGCTCGGAGAACCGACCGCGCAGCCTACGCATACGTTCAGTATGACGATTCTCGCGCTGCGGGTCAGCCGCCATGCCAACGGCGTGAGCAAACTGCACGGTGACGTGAGCCAAGGGCTATGGCAAGACGTGTGGGCCGGGGTCCCAATTCAGGAAGTGCCGATCACCAGCATTACCAACGGAATCCACACCAAAACGTGGACGGCCCCTGAATTTCATCGCATTTACGCAAAATATCTGGGTCCCGATTGGGAAGAACATCTCACCGACACGGAATACTGGCGCAGAGTTATCGACATCCCTGATGACGTACTGTGG
The DNA here is from genome assembly GCA_035483355.1 of Chthoniobacterales bacterium. GTDB lineage: Bacteria > Verrucomicrobiota > Verrucomicrobiia > Chthoniobacterales > JAFAMB01 > JAFAMB01. The sequence continues at coordinate 15,063 of DATHPZ010000021.1, forward strand.
GAAACTCATCATTTGCTGAAAGCCCGGCTGATCGACTTTATTCGCGACAGGTTGCGCCGCCAACGTATCCGCCTTGGTGAATCGCCCGAGCAGTTACGAAAAATTAATAGTATTCTCAACCCGGACGTGCTCACGATTGGGTTCGCCCGCCGTTTTGCGACCTATAAACGTGGTACTTTGCTTTTTAGCCAGAAAGAAAGACTCCTCCGCCTGATTCAAAATACGGAGCGCCCGGTCCAATTCATTTTTGCAGGCAAATCCCATCCAAAGGATGAACCGGGAAAACGATTCATCCAGGAGGTTTACAATAAATCGCGTGAACCCGAACTCGAACAGGCCGTGGTCTTCGTTGAAGATTACGATACCTACATCGGACGCAGGTTATACCAGGGAGTTGATCTCTGGCTCAACAACCCGCTTCGACCTCTGGAAGCAAGCGGAACCAGCGGGATGAAGCTGCCGCCAAACGGCGGGTTGAACCTCAGCGTTCTGGATGGCTGGTGGTGCGAAGGATACAACGCCAAGAACGGTTGGGCAATTGGAGCGGAAATTTCCGAAGGGAGCCCGGATTTTCAAAATGAAGTCGACTCAGACAGCCTGTTCAACATTCTGGAAAACCAAATTATCCCCCTCTATTACGCTAAGCCTGACGGTCGTATTCCGATCGCCTGGATCCAACTGATGCGGGAGTCGATGCGAAGTGTTACGCCAGTCTTTAATACCCACCGGATGGTCAAAGAATACACGGAACGACTGTACGAACCGGCTGCCCAAGGGTTTAAGGCTCTCAGCTCGAATAATTGCAAGGCGGCGGTGGAACTCGCGAAGTGGAAACACGCTACCCGAGTCGATTGGCCACATATTTGGATCGAATCCGTGGAAACTTCTCAGGCAGGCCGAGCCTCGATGTTTGTCGGCGACAAATTGGAGATCATTGCCCGCGTCTTTCTGGGGCCTGTCGATCCCACGCACGTTCGAGTTCAGGCGTATGTCGGGGAGTCGGACAACGGATCACTTCGCAATCCTTACACCGTCGATCTCGCGAGCGTCGAAAAGGGGGGAGACAACGGAGTTTATCGCTTTAGCGGGATGATTCCGGCCACGGAAAGTGGAAGTTACGGATTCAATGTACGGGTGATTCCGACCCATCCGAACCTTGTTCAGGAGCATGAATTGAGATTGATCACCTGGGCTCGGTGAGAGGAGCCAAGGAGCCAAGGAGCCAAGGAGTCAAGGAGTCAAGAAGCCGGGAGTAATGGAGTGTGGGGTTTTGGAGAATGGAGTCAGGAATCAGTAATCAGTCTTGTCCCAGGCATTTTCGCAACCCGCCAGCCCGGGGCGATTGCCTGGGCGCCAGTTTGTTGCTCGTCCCGATTGGGGCAAACGCCCCCCTTAGAACCCAAGCAGCAAAGATTTCAGTTCAATATTAACTAAAAGAAAACCGGGCCCACACACAAAAAAGCCGACACTTCCTTATTAACTAAAAGAAAAGCTTACGACAGGACTGACTCCTGATTCCCCATTACCTCATTGCCCAAATACCCGATTACCCAAATACCCCAATACTCCATTACTCCTGACTTCTGAATCCTGAATCCTGAATCCTGACTCCTGAGTCCTGAGTCCTGACCCCGATGCATTTAGCTTTCTCCACCTGCTGGAATTCGAGCCGTCATACTCGTGGCAACGAGATGTTGAACGAAATCTTCGCCCTCGGTTTCGACAGCGTCGAACTGGGTCACGGTATCCGGCAATCGCTGTGGGAGGGGATTGAACAGTTTCTCTCCGATCACCCGATGAAGGTGACGAGTCTCCACAATTATTGTCCGCTTCCCATCGAGATCGAGGGTCCGGCACCGGACTGTTACCAGTGTACTTCAGTCCGGCCGGACGAACGAGACCGCGCCCAACACTATACCCTGCAGACAATTGACTATGCGCACAGAATCGGCGCCAAGAGGGTGGTGATGCACCTCGGCTCGGTTGCAGTTCCGGACTACACAGAGCAGCTAGTTCGCTCCATTTTCGCCGGCCGATATCTCGATCGCCGCTACGTCAGGCTGAAATTGGCCGCCATCCGCAAGCGCGAAGCAGTGGCGGCCTACGATCGCGTTCTCGAATGGCTGCAACCTGCGCTTGCCCACGCGAAAGCAGCCGGCGTCACTCTGGGTGTCGAAAACCGCATCGGAATCGAAACTTTTCCGTCTGAGCGAGAATTTCGTCGCCTGTTCCAGGAAATTGGCGACAGTACGCTCGGTTACTGGCATGATTTCGGCCACGCCCAGGTTCGTCACAATTTGACATTGATTGATCACGCCGAATGGCTGGCCGAGATGTCCCCTCGACTGATAGGCTGTCACATTCATGATGTGCAGTTCCCCGCTCGCGATCACCGTGTCCCTTTCAGCGGAATGATCGATTTTGCCGCGCTGATCCCCTCTCTACAGGGCGAACAGCCAATGGTTTGGGAGCTAAGCTCCGGCGCTTCCAAAGACGATATCGTAGCGGCGTTGACCCACTGGAAGCAGAGATTTGTTTAGCGTTCGGCGTTCGGCGTTCGGCGTTCGGCGGCGAGCTGGACATTAGGTTCTGGGGGGCCGATACCAATCCGGAAAGGCAGAGTCGAAGGAGTCCGAGCGTGCAATGGAAACGGAATTAGTGTTGCCGGCGTCCACTACGCCCCCCGAACGCCGAACGCCGAACGGTGAACGGTGAACGGTGAACGTTCGTGGGAATAAATTAGCGTCCAAACAGGTATTACTTCTAATGCAACGGCCTCGAGTTATTTTGAACTTTGCCGTCACGGTCGATGGCAAAGTATCGACGGCCAAACAGACTCCATCGGGTTTCACTTCGGCGTTCGACAAGCGCCGGCTGCTTGAGATCCGTTCGCTTGGGGATGCCCTGATGGTGGGCAGGAATACGCTGCAGATCGACCAGATGTCGATGGGTTTACCCGACGAGTCGCTCCGGCGTGCGCGCACCCAGCGGGGCCAAAGCGAATACCCGATTCGCGTCGTCATTTCAAATTCAGGCGACCTCTCCTTGGACCTGAACATCTTCAATCATCGATTTTCCCCGATTCTGATCTATTCGACAACGCGTATGCCGGCGATCAATCAAACCGAACTTCGGGCCAAGGCGGAACTGCATCTCAGCGGCGGTGATCACGTGAGCCTGCCGGAAGTCTTGAACGATCTGTACGAAACGCGTCAGGTCCGAACGTTGGTGTGCGAAGGAGGACCGCGGTTAGCCAAGGCTCTGGCCGAATTGGATGCGGTTGACGAGCTCTTTATCACGATCGCTCCTATCCTGGCCGGCGGGTCCGGCGCTCCGGGCATTCTCGGGACCTCTGGAACATTTCTACCGTCTTCCCGGGTCTATCAACTCGAGTCGATGAAAGTTGAAGCGGGTGAGTGTTACCTTCGTTACGTTGCTGATCGACCGACATGTACCACACCAATGCGATTCTTATGAATGCCCCCGAAGAGATTATCTTCGAAACCGCCGCCGACCTCGAACGCTGGCCCACGTTTCTCCCTCATTACCGCTATATCCATTATTACGAGAAAGGCCCGGTGCGGAACCTTGTCAAGATGGCTGCCAACCGCGGCTCTATACCGATCGCCTGGGTATCAGAGCAGATCATCGACCGCGAGAACCGGGAAATACGCTTTAAACATCTGAATGCTTGGACGAAAGGGATGAAGGTGGTCTGGAAATTTCGGCCCCTCGCAGCTGGGGTTGAAGTGCAAATCGTTCATGACCTCTCTTTCCGGGTGCCGCCGCTTGCCCCCGTCGCAGAGCCGATCATCGGAGGATTTTTTATCAACTACGTTGCCACGCAAACGCTGCGGCACATGAAGGCTCACGTGGAGAAAAAATGAGGCGAGTCGTAATCACAGGAGTTGGACCAATCACCCCCATCGGGATCGGCAAGGAGGCGTTCTGGGAAGCAATCAAGAATAAAAAGTCGGGTATCGGCCCTGTCTCAACCTTCGATGCGTCGATCTTCAAGGCGACCAGCGCGGGGGAAATCTTGAATTGGTCTCCGGAAACTATTTTTCCTCCGCATCGATTGAAACGATTAGATCGTTACGCGCAATTCTCGGTGGCGTCGGTCAAGCTCGCGCTCCAGGATAGCGGCCTCGATTATTCCCCGGACGTTCCCCATGACCGCGTGGGTGTCAGCTTCGGCACTGCGCTCGGCGGCGTCGCCAACGCAGAGGACCAGCATGAGGCCTTTGTGCATGGCGGGCCAAAGTCGGTTCGACAAACGCTCGCTTTGCAGGTTTTCGGCGGATCGGCTCATTGTAACACGGCGATTGAGTTTGGACTCCGCGGCGTCGGAACCACCAATTCCAATAGTTGCGCCAGTGGCAACGTCGCAATCGGGGAGGCGCTCCGATATATCCGCGAAGATTGGGCGGACGTTATGATTGCAGGCGCAGCCGAAGCGCCGTTAAGCCCGCTGACGTATGGAGCGTTCGCTTTTATCCGAACAATGAGCCGCTCCCATCCATCGGTGGCCTGTCGTCCATTCGATCAGAATCGCGATGGATTCGTGATGGGTGAAGGTGCCGCCAGCCTGATCCTGGAAGAGTATGAACATGCAAAGGCGCGTGATGCCAATATCTACGCGGAAGTGATCGGCTACAGCCTCAACAACGACGCTTTCCATATGACGACGCCCCTGCCCACCGGCGACTCCTGTGTGCGCGCGATTCGTGACGCCTTGAATTACGCTGGGCTGAACGCAGACCAGGTCGATTACATCAACGCTCACGCGAGTTCGACGCAGCTCAATGACTCCAATGAAGCCTTCTGCATTCGAAAAGTGTTCGGTGAACGAACGCAAACGATCCCCGTCAGCGGAACCAAGGGTTACTACGGGCATCCCCTGGGTGCGAGCGCAGCCATTGAAGGCGTTCTCTGTGCCCTGGCAATTCGCAATCGACTGATCCCCCCGACTCTGAATTATCGAACCCCTGATCCAGCCTGCAATCTGGACGTCGTCCCGAATGAACCACGCGAAGGTGATTTGCGGTACGTGTTGAGCAACGCGTTCGGTTTTGGCGGGATCAACTCGTGCGTCATCTATAAGAAGATTTAGGCCTTCGGCGTTCGGCGTTTAGCGTTCACCGTTCACCGTTCACCGTTTCAGCGTTCGGCGTTCGGCGGTGGGCAATTGGTTGTTTGAACCGAGCTAGCCGAGACGACATGCCGATACGTTTACTGAGCGTCCAGCGGCGTAATCTGCACCTGTGGGTCGGCCCGCTGCAATCTCCTGATCGTATCCGCAGCATACTCCACTTCTTCCCTCGCAACCAAAGCACGGAATGTGACCTTTGCCTGGTGACTCTCCCCACCGTTAAGCTTCGGGACTCGTCTGGCTGCGCGCTCTACCGGCTTCGGCAAAGGGAAACTGGTGCCGGGCTCCAATCCCGTGACATATCCGGCTTTCGACGGCGCCTCGTTTTTCCAGAGTGTCATGAACGGCAACTGGCGAACGTTGAAGGAAACGAGAGCGCCCTTCGTGCCGTCAGCAGACCTTAGCATTGCTTCTGTCATGCCGGCATCGTCGGCGTAGAGCTCGATCAAATAGACCTGCTCGGTGTACCCTGGCGCATGCGGACCAGTGTAGTCGCACCAGCCGGCCATCTCCTCTTCCGCCGCGCGCGAATCCCGCGGCGCAACATTTTTGACCGGAGCAACGAATTGGGCGCCCGCCCCGAGGACAGGAGGGCCGAAATTCGCATGATAAAGGCTTTCCATCTCCTGAGGCGCATCGGAAAGGTTCGTTACCGTGTCGTCGAAACTTAAGGCCGGTTTGCCGATCTCGGTTGAGATCTCTGTCGTCAGCCGAAGTTGTGGTCCGAACATCAGTGACTCGTCCACCACTCCCCGAAGAACGATCCGCGGCGCCGGTGCGGATTCGAACCTGACCTCGACGTAACTCGCTGGAAGGTAGTTGATCCGACCATGCAGTGTGTAGGTCAGACTTCCATCCTTGCACGGCGGACCCATCGATTCGAGGCCGCAGCGAGAAATCCATTCACCGAAACCGTTTAGCCAGCCCAGACCGCCGCGCTCGGCCAGATTCACAAATTGTGGGTGGACGATTTCAGTCACTGGCGAGTCCCAGCCCAGCCGGAGCTCTCCGACATTGGCCGTCCAGACCTGAAAACCGCGCGTTGGCACAACGGTGAATTTCATGAGGCCGTTATCCACCTCGATGACCTCAACTCCTTCTTGTCTGCCTCCTGCCAGGACCCGTTTGGTAACGCTCCACCTAAGCCCATCCGAAGTAGTTCCAGCGTCATCCGAGCTTATTTTCCATTCTTTTATGGAAATATTGCGCGTCGCATCCGTGAGTATGATTGCGTCATTCATTTTTTGAATTTTAGCGAACATTGGCAGATGTGCTAGGAAGCGTTCGGCGTTCGGCGGCGAATCTCGCGAAAGGGAAAAAGCGATTTATAGGAACATTCGATGCATGCGTTTTTTGCGTCATTTTGCCGCCGCCGCCGAACGCCGAACGCCGAACGGTGAACGCCCTGGGTGGATCGATCTATCGATAAAACGCAAAGCTGGCCAAAAAATGACTTGTCCTAGGCAACGGTAAGATCTAGAACACATAGATCGATCTAATTTCCTTGATGGTTCGGTCTGGAGGAAATGTAGCTGCATTCTATGCATGAAGTTCTAAAACAGCGCGTTACCCTTTTGGATATAGCCGCCGACGCCGGCGTTTCCCGGGCGACAGTTTCCCTGGTCATTCGCAACGTGCCGTCGGTGGCCGAATCTACCCGCAAACGCGTCGAACGATCTATCAAACGGCTCGGCTATGTTTATCATCGAGGCGCCGCCAGCTTGCGGACGCAGCAGTCGCATGCCATCGGGCTGATCGTCTCCGACATCACCAACCCGTTCTTTGCCGAAATCATCGTGGCCATCGAGGAACGACTCGCGACTGCACGCCTGGTGACTCTCCTCGGAAATACCTCCGAGGACCACGCCAAAGAAGAACGGTTGCTAAAGACCATGCGGGAGTTTCCCGCAGACGGGATCTTGATTTGTCCAGCGATCAGCCGGGACACCTCGACCGGAACCCCGAATCTCGCGGGTCGCCTTCCGACTGTCGCTTTCGCCAGGCGCGTAGACGGGATCGATTATGCAGGCGTCGATAACGTTCAAGGTTCGCAACTTGCGATAGAACATCTTTGCCAACTGGGCAACCGTCGAATCGCGTTTATCGGCGGTGACCCGGAAGTCTCAACGGGACAGGAGCGCATTCAAGGATACAAACGAGCGTTGGTCCGATCGGGTCTTCAATTTGATCGGAGTCTGGTTGTTCCCGCACCTCCGACACGCCGAGGCGGCTATGATGTCGTGCTCCAGCTTCTACAAATGGAGAATCCCCCAACCGCGGCTCTCTGTTTCAATGACGTCGTCGCGCTCGGGGCCATCGAAGCTCTCCAGCAGGCAGGCGTGCGAGCGGGTAAACAGTTTGGAGTAGTGGGATTTAACAATGTGCCTGACGCGGCACAAAGCCTTCCAGGGTTGACGACCGTTGATACTTCCCCTCGGGAACTCGGTGAAACAGCCGCAGAACTGCTGCTCAAAAGAATTGAACAACGTGATTCCCCGATCCGCACCGTGATCCTTCAACCTCGATTGATTGTCCGCCAGTCGTGCGGAACACATTAAATCAGATATTTGGTTAGTTATGGCGCGATCCAAGATAGTCCCGCTGGAAAAAATTGGCACCTTGATTGCCGACGGCGCGGTTGTCACCGTCAGTTCCTCGAGTGGGTTGGGATGTCCGGACGCCACGTTGCGCGCGATCGGAAAACATTTTCTGGAAAACGGGCGCCCACGCCAGTTGACCACACTCCACCCGATCGCGGCGGGCGACATGTACGGCATTGGAGGAATCGATCATCTGGCGCATTCCGGCCTGCTGAAACGGGTCGTTGCCGGCTCGCTCCCGAGCGGTCCTTCGAATATGCCAAGTCCAAAGATCTGGCAGATGATTATCGACAACCAAGTCGAGGCGTACAACGTGCCGAGCGGCATTCTTTACCATCTGCATCGCG
>DATHPZ010000022.1:0-25956 GCA_035483355.1 Chthoniobacterales bacterium
CAATTTTCTGATACCCTCAAAATAGCCCCCAAATAAATTCCTATGCCGCAATCCCAGCAATCCGCTCAATCCTCCTCTTTCCGGCAATCGGGTTTCCGATGGACCACGGATCCGACATTCTATCCAACTGCCCGGCTAGCAATGGAAGCGCCGCCGGAGCGTTTCGCGTACGTCGCCGCTTTGGCACCAGATAATAAATCGCGCAGCGACGCGTTGCTGGTGGTGGACGTCGATTCGGCCTCTCCAACGTACGGCGGCGTTGTCGGCCGCCTGGATCTCCCGGAAGTCGGAGATGAACTGCATCACTTCGGCTGGAACGCGTGCAGCGCCGCTTTATGCCCCTACGCGCCACACCCCCACCTTGAAAGGCGCTTCCTTGTCGTCCCGGGAATACGTTCTTCCCGCATCCATATCATTGATACCAAACCGGATCCCAAAAATCTTGAGATCGTAAAGACCATTGAACCGGCAGAAGTTTTCGCGCGAACCGGCTATTCGCGTCCGCACACGGTTCATTGCGGTCCGGAGGGTATTTACGTCAGCGCACTTGGTGCCCCGGACGGTCGCGGCCCCGGCGGAATTTTTATTCTCGATCACCTCGACTTTAACGTTTTGGGTCGCTGGGAAGTCGATCGGGGGCCTCAGCAACTGGCCTACGATTTCTGGTGGCACCTCGGACATGACACGCTGATATCCAGCGAATGGGGAACTCCGAACAAAATTGAGAATGGCCTCGATCCTGAAACCCTTCTTTCGAGCGGCTACGGCCACCAGATGCATATCTGGGATCTCCGGCGGCGAAAGCACCGGCAAACGATTGACCTGGGCAAGGAACATCAGATGGTTTTGGAACTGCGCCCCTCTCATGATCCAACGCGGACGTTTGGCTTTGTCGGCGTAGTCGTCTCGCTCAAGGATCTCTCGGCATCGATCTGGTTGTGGAAGCGCGATAACGGCAGTTGGAGCGCAACGAAAGTAATTGAAATTCCTGCCGAACCAGCGGACCCCGATCTTCTGCCACCGCTGTTGAAGGGGTTCAAGGCGGTTCCGCCGTTGGTCACGGACATCGGTCTTTCACTCGACGATAAGTGGCTGTACGTCTCCTGCTGGGGCACCGGCGAACTCCGCCGTTACGATGTCTCCGTACCGGAGCGTCCGAAACTTGCGTCGGTCATTCAGCTCGGCGGAATCGTCCGCAAAGCGCCTCATCCGAAAGAACCGAGTGTCGCCCTCAACGGCGGACCGCAGATGGTCGAAGTCAGCCGAGACGGTAAACGCGTCTATTTTACCAACTCGCTTTACGCAGCGTGGGATGAACAGTTTTATCCGGACGGTTTGCGTACTTGGTTCGTTCAGGCAGCGGCAGAGGCGGATGGATCATTGACACTCGATCCCAAATTTCTGGTGACATCGACAGAGCATCGATTACACCAGGTGCGACTGGAAGGAGGAGACGCATCATCGGACTCGTTTTGTTATCCGTCCTAAGAGCCTTTCGAACGTTATGATCGCTGGGGCGTGGCCGTGGGTGGCATTGGTCCTGCTCGGCGCGTGGCACGGTTTGAACCCAGGCATGGGTTGGCTGTTTTCGGTCGCTCTCGGGCTGCAGCGACGGTCGAGAACCGCTGTGTTCGCGGCGCTGGCACCGATTGCCCTTGGCCATGCGTTGGCCATCGGCCTGGTTGTTTTTGTCGTCTATGTCCTCGGCGCGGTTGTCCCGTTCCGATGGCTCCAGATCACCTGCGCAGCGACGCTCTTCGGAATCGCCTTCTGGAAACTTTACCGCTTACGTCACCCTAGGTGGGTCGGGATGTGCGTGAATTTTTGGGATCTGACCCTCTGGTCGTGGCTCATGTCGAGCGCCCACGGTGCCGGGTTCATGGTCGTTCCGGTGCTCCTCGGGGCGAAATCGCTTTTCTGCGGAACAGCTCCTGCCGACGCCAACGCAGTTTTTGTCATTCAACCTCTCGTTGCCACCGGTGCGGTCACCATTCACACGGTCTCGCATTTGATCGTCTCCGGTTTCATCGCCTGGATTGTCTATGACTTCATCGGATTAGCGGTTCTGCGCCGCTCGTGGTTCAACCTTGATTTGATCTGGTGTTTTACGCTCCTTGGCGCCGCCATTTTTTTGTTTTTTGCGCCTGCCTGAAGGCGTTCGACGTTCACCGTTGGCGTTCGGCGTTCACCGTTTGGCGTTCGGCGTTCATTGGTATTCGGGCGCAGTGAGGGCCGCGAAATACGCGAAAAGAAAATGGAATCGTGAATGTTCGCGGCCTATCCGCCGCCGAACGCCGGGAACGCCGGGAACGCCGAACGCCGATCGGTGAACGCGATAAAACTTCTTGCCATTCTCTACTGACCCAGTATTGTTTCAAGATGATGGTTAGCCTACTCGAGGCGTTGTGGTTGGCGGGGTGTTGTCGGTGTGACAACTGAATAATCTTCCCTGCCGTTCGCCCTAACGCTGCCTTGCCGCAGCCGAATGATTCTCCCGGAAACGTCAGAGCAGTCGATCGAACAATCACACACCACCAATCCAAGATTTCCTATGTCTCATTTTCTCGCACTCACTGGAAGCTCAACCAAATTCTCTAAATCCGGTTTTTTGCTCCGAAGCATCGGATCAATCCTTGCACAACGAGCGGTTGAATTTCATGCGGTCCACGCTTCGGATTTGCCTCCGAACGAACCTGCCACTCGTCGTCTCGCAATCCAATTCGTCCAGGACGCGGGCGAGCTGATCGAACACGCTTCGGCTATTGTCATCGTAACACCCGCGACGAAGGAAAGTTTGCCAACTCTGCTAACTTCGCTGCTGGAGCTCCTTCCCGAAAATGCCTTTGCGAGCAAGCCGGTCCTGCTTTTTGCGACCGGGGGCTTGCCAGGGCATGTCCCAATTCTGGAACGCGCTTTGCGAGAGACACTCTTTCGGCTCGGCACCAAGACGGTCGCCGGTCGAGTCCACATTGGAACGGGAGGCTGGCTGATCGTTGCCGACGATCGGCCGCGTCTGTCTCGGGGAGCCGAACGGGAAATTGCTCAGGCCATCGATCTGGTCGCTGGGCAGTTATCAGTGCCAGTGCCAGTGGGGGAAAAGCAAGCGGTTGACCGTCACACTCCGCGCTCGCTTTCGTCCTCGTCCTTGTAGTCGGATTTCCATTACGCTGAGGAGAGGTGCCCGGTTGGTTTTATCGATTCGGGTTTTCGCAGATCATAGACCGCTTCGAGGTTCGAGGTTCAAAAACCGAGGACGAGGACGATTGTGCGGACCGCCTTGTCCAAGGAGGGAAGCGTCAGAATCTATGATCTGAGAGAAACGCCGGCATCATTTACGCGCTCGCACGGGGCGCGGTTCTGCTTTAGGCTACCACCCGTTGACTATGCAGGACCGCTTCACACAGCTCATTTCGAAGATCCTTGTCTCCTACCAGGAGATCGGTGGCATCAATAATATCGATGGCACGAATCTGCCGTCCAAAAGGGCGATCACACAGATCTGTGAAGATCTTTTGCAGATTTTGTTTCCCGGATTTCATGACGAGAAACCGATTGCCACCGAAAAGGTTCCGCAAATCACTTCCGGCCGAATCCTGAGCGTCGTTGAGAGGCTTCGGGTCGAAGCATTTAAAAGTTTACGTCTGAACGAACCGGAGTGTCCGAGCCGCAGGGCCGACCAAATCGTTTTTCACCTGATTGGAGAACTCCAGCCAGTCCGAGAACTCTTGCAGACCGACGTCGAAGCCGCCTATGAGGGAGACCCGGCGAGCACGAGCTACAATGAGATCATTGTCAGTTATCCCTGCATCGAAGCGATCGCCATCCAGCGTTTGTCCCACATCCTCTACCGCGACGGGCTACCGCTCATTCCGCGAATCATGACGGAGTGGGCCCATAGCCGGACGGGAATCGACATTCATCCGGGAGCGGAGATCGGCAGCCATTTCTTTATCGATCATGGGACCGGGGTGGTGATCGGCGAAACCTGCCGGATTGGCACTCACGTTAAACTGTATCACGGGGTGACGCTCGGTGCGCGCAGTTTCCAGAAGGACGAACAAGGAAAAATCAAGAAGGGCGGGAAGCGTCATCCTGATGTGGGCGACTGGGTGACGATCTATCCCAACGCGACGATCCTAGGGGGTGAGACGATGATCGGGTCCGGATCCACGATTGGTGCAAATGTTTTCCTGATGGAGAGCGTTCCACCCGATTCGCTGGTCAGAAACGAACGATCATTTACCAATATCGTGTCCAAGAAGAATCGGACCCAAAGCATCTCGCACCTACAAGGGGACGCCGAACCGCTGCTTAACTACGAGATTTAGCTGGCAACTCCTTAAAAATCGTCCTCGTCGTCGTTCTCGATCATGACAAACGATCAAATTCCTGACCGTCGGGACCCTGCGATCCTGGGTCTGATTGGAAATACGCCGCTGGTGGAGATTAGTCGGATCGACACCGGTTATTGTCGACTGTTTGTGAAGCTGGAAAACCAGAATCCAACCGGCTCGATCAAAGACCGGATGGCGCTGGCAATGGTGGAAGCCGCAGAGCGGGACGGCCATTTGCAAGCCGGAGGAACAATCGTGGAAGCAACGGCTGGAAACACCGGCTTGGGATTGGCGCTCGTCGCCGCGGCCAAAGGTTACCAATTGATCCTGGTCATTCCGGACAAGATGTCTCAGGAGAAAATTTTACATCTCCGTGCTCTGGGCGCGAAAACTATCATCACGCGCTCCGATGTAACGAAAGGTCACTCCGAGTATTACCAGGATCTGGCGGCGAAGATTGCCTCGCAGACTCCCAAGGCATTTTTCGTGAATCAATTCGGGAATCCGGCAAATCCTCTCGCTCACGAAAGATCGACGGGCCCCGAGATTTGGGCACAAATGGAACACGACGTCGACGCGATCGTCGTGGGTGTGGGATCCAGCGGGACGCTGACCGGGCTGAGCCATTACTTTGCCAGAGTTCAGCCCGATTGTGAAATCGTTCTGGCGGATCCTGAAGGTTCGGTGCTGACTGGTTATATCCGGGAAAAGCATATCGGCACGGCAGGATCCTGGCTAGTCGAAGGGATTGGAGAAGATTTTGTTCCTGAAATAGCCGATTTGACCCGCGTCAAAAAAGCATATTCGATTCCCGACAAGGAGAGCTTTGAGGCGGCTCGCGAATTCCTACGCAAAGAAGGGATCTTCGGCGGGTCCTCCTCAGGCACTCTTTTTGCAGCGGCCCTTCACTACTGTCGAGAGCAGAGCAGCTCCAAACGTGTGGTGACGTTCGCGTGCGACAGCGGAAACAAATATCTTTCGAAAATGTACAACGACATCTGGATGGCCGAACAGGGCTTCATTGCCCGCACAGAACATGGCGACTTGCGCGATCTTGTCTCCCGGCGCTACCAGGATGGCAGTGTTGTCACCGTCGGCCCTTCGGACACACTGCTGACGGCGTTCAACCGGATGCGGATTGCCGATGTCTCCCAGGTACCGGTTCTGGACCATGGCGAACTTGTCGGGATATTGGACGAATCGGATCTTCTCGTCCGGGTCCAGGACGGCGTCGGTTCCTTTCGGGAACCTGTCCAGACCGCGATGACGGATCGCCTGGAGACATTGCAACCATCCGAACCTCTGGACGCCGTGCGCAAAGTTCTTGACAGCGGCAAGGTGACAATCGTGATGGATGGAACAGAACTTGTCGGACTCATCACCCGCGTCGATCTCCTGAACTATCTACGACGAAAGGTATAATTGCATGTCGAAGGAGAAACCATCTGGGTTCGCGACAAGAGCCATTCACGCCGGACAACCTCCGGATCCGACGACCGGGGCAATCATGACGCCAATCTACCAAACGTCGACCTACGTCCAACAGAGTCCTGGCGTACATAAGGGATTTGATTACGCCAGAAGCATCAACCCGACTCGACTGGCCTACGAACGGTGCATCGCCGATCTGGAGCAAGGCGCCCGCGGATTCGCATTCGCCTCGGGACTTGCCGCGATGTCCACCGCCTTGGAATTGCTCGACTCAGGCGCGCACGTGATCGCCAGCGATGATTTGTACGGCGGCACGTTCCGGCTGTTCGAACGAGTCCGCAGGAGATCCGCTAACCTGGATTTCACCTTTGTTGATCTCACGGATGCCTCCCGTCTCAAACAGGCGATCAAAGAGAACACCAAAATGGTCTGGGTCGAAACTCCCTCCAATCCACTGCTGAAGCTGATTGACCTGGAATGCGTCGCTCGATTCGCCGCGGAAAATCAGCTTCTGTCGGTTTGTGACAATACATTCGCCAGTCCGTGGATCCAGCGCCCGTTGGAACGCGGATTCGATCTCGTTCTGCATTCAGCAACGAAGTATCTCAACGGGCATTCTGACATTGTCGGCGGCGTCGCGGTGGTGGGCGATCGGTCTGACCTGGGACCGATCGTCGACAGGTTGGCTTTCCTCCAGAACGCGGTAGGCGCTGTGGCCGGGCCCTTTGACAGCTTCCTGGCGATGCGTGGCCTCAAGACTTTGGCGCTGAGAATGGAGCGACACTGTGCGAACGCACTCTCCCTTGCTTCCTGGCTTGAGCAACATCCTAAAATTCGGTTAGTTCGTTACCCGGGACTCCCCTCTCACCCGCAACACGAACTGGCCGTCCGCCAAATGCACGGATTCGGCGGCATGGTTACCATTCACCTGGACTCAGATCTTGCCGGCACGCGGAGATTTCTAGAACACACGACGCTTTTTTCACTGGCCGAAAGTCTCGGCGGGGTGGAAAGCCTAATCGAACATCCTGCGCTAATGACCCACGGTTCGATTCCAGCCGAGCAACGCGCCGCTCTGGGGATCGGCGACACCCTCGTGCGACTCTCGGTCGGCGTAGAGGACCTGGAAGATCTGCGCGGAGATCTCGCTACCGCGCTGGAGGAGATTTGACAGGCACTTCAGCGTTCAGCCATTTGAGGAAACTCTCGTTGACGGATTCCGGGGCGATCTCCCCAATAAAGTTGGTGTACGAGATGTGCTGGCGAATTACCTGCTCGATCGAGTCGCGATACCCTGGCTGGGTTTTGACGAGCAGGACCGTTTCAGCTTCTTCCACAATTCGCTCTTCCCAACGATAAGCGCAAGTGATCGGAAACCAGTTGGTGCAAACCGCCAATCGTTGCTCGAGAAGGACACGACTGATCTGACGTGCCTCATCGGCCGTGTTCAGCGTGACGTAATAGATTCGCATGACCCGTCGAAGCAGGCGTCTTACTTCATCCGATCAAACGTCTTTTGGAGTACCTCTAGATCGGTCGGGTTGCCCAGCTTCGCACGCGTTGTCTCGACCCACTTGCGCTCGAACGCATTTTTGGTGGGCCGATCGTTTTCAAAGAAAACCCCGAAGAGCCCCGGAAAGGGCACATTCGCCAACCGATACGCGGCAATTTCGTCGGTAACATCGTGACGGGTTTCGTCCTCAGGAGTTCCGTCCCATTTCTTTTCTTCAATCAATTTGAACTCACCCCCCTTGCGAGGGTTGGCCGGGTCGAAGGCGCCCGGGTAAAACTCGACGCATTCCGAAAGGCACTCAATCACCGAAAAACCATCGTGATCCATCGCGCGCTCGATCATCTGAATCATGTGATTGATCTGCGTGGCGTGCGTCCGGGCGATAAAGGTCGCCCCGGCGGCCAGCAGTTTCTTGATCGGATTGACCGGTTGATCGATCGCCCCTGTGGGGTCGGTCTTGGATTTATACCCGACGGGAGAAGTGGGCGAGGTCTGCTTCTTCGTCAAACCGTAGACAAAATTGTCCATGATGACGTAAGTCAGCCGGATGTTTTTGCGAGCACCATGGTCAAGATGATTGCCACCGATCGAGAACCCATCACCGTCGCCGCCGAAAAGAAAGACGTGCAAATCCGGACGAGCCAGGCTGACACCGGAGGCAAGCGGGACGGCACGTCCGTGGATAAAATGGGCGCCATGAGAGTTAACGAAATAGGGGAACCGGGACGAACAACCGATTCCCGCCAACGTCACGATGTTCTCATGCGGGAGTTGGCGCCTCTCCAGAACCTTGTAGAAGGCCGCCAGGACGGCGAAATCGCCGCAGCCTGGGCACCAGGTTGGATGATCGGCCGTAAGGGCTTTCTTGGTCAGCCTTTCCGGCACGGGAGTAACTGCTACGCTGGTACTGTCGTTTGCGCTCATGACAAAATTCCTTGGAGAATTTCTTTGACCCGGAAAGTCAGACCGTCGGTTTTCGTCAAGCTGTGGATTTTGGGGTCGCAAAACCGGGCTCGGAGAAGAGTTGCCAGCTGCCCAAATCCATAAAGACCCTCATCGTTCATTTCGGCGACGATGATTCGATTGAAGCGGGCAAAGACGCCGTCAAGCCCATTTGGGAGCGGATGCAGATGGCGCAGGTGCAACGACGAGACGTTTTTCGCGCGATCCACAGCTTCGCGGATTGGACCAAAGGTTGAGCCCCAGCCGACGATCAAGGTGTCACCCTGCGGATTCCCATAGACTTCAGGGAGCGGAATTTCCTCGGCCAGTTGTTTGAGTTTACGCCGGCGCTTCGCGGTCATCGCCATATGCAGCGCCGGACGACCGGTCGGATGCCCCATTTCATCATGCTCCAGACCCGTGACAACAGGGTATTTCCCTCCGATCATCCGCGTTCCAGGAGGCGCATGCTTCGTGATCCCGTCGACGGGATAAGGCTTATAATCCTCCGATCGCGGAGTGAGGTCCGGTTTCGGATCCTGCATAATCGATTTGAGATCAGGTTCGTCAAAGGCCTCGATCCGAGTGGCGAGGGAACTGTCGCTCAGAATAAAAACCGGCGTGCTGTATTTGCGAGCGATTCGCGCAGCCTCCAGCGTAACGTAGAAGCAATCCTCCACATTGGCCGCAGCCAACACCACACGGGGACTATCTCCGTGGCTGCCAAAAACCGCCTGATAAAGATCACTCTGTTCCACGTTGGTCGGCAGCCCGGTACTTGGTCCTCCGCGTTGCACATTCACCACGAGGAGCGGTATTTCGGCCATCGAGGCCCAACCGATCGCCTCTGTCTTCAACGAAATTCCCGGGCCGGCGCTCCCGGTCACCGAAAGGTAGCCGGAATAGGAGAAACCAAGCGCAAGCGACACGGCTGCCAATTCATCCTCCGCCTGAACGAACAGCCCTCCATATTTAGGCAGCTCGGAACGCAAAATCTCCATCACGGTCGACCACGGAGTGATGGGGTAGCCGGCGCCATATCGCACACCGGCGGCGATCAAGCCATAGGCGAGGGCCTGGTTCCCATCCATGGTTACTTGACCCCGTCCGGCAGTTTTGGGCCGGACTTCGAACTCGTAGCGCTTTGAGAGCAAACTCCCGACCGGATAGCTGTACCCGGCCTGAAAGGCCATCAGCGCAGTGTTGACGATGCTCTCGTTTTTACCACCAAACCGCTCACGGATCAGGCCCATAAGCTTCTCGACATCGAGATGGAAAACCGCCGCAATAAGCCCGAGCACAAAAATGTTCTTGCCTTTGTCCTTGGCGGTTCCGCCGAGTGCCTCAACGGTGAGGCCGGTGATGGCGACGCCAACGTAAACGAAGCGTTTGTCAGCGAGGTCGGGTTGAACCTGGTCCGAATCGTACAGCAGGATTCCCCCCTCTTTCAAAAAACCGATGTGATCTTCGTAGCTGTGCTGATAAAACGCCACCAGGAAATCGGCTTCGTCGCCGGCCGAAAGCACCTCCCCCGACCCGATACGGACCTGGAAGATCGAAGGCCCGCCCGAGATCGTGGAGGGGATGGTCATGTAGGTCATCACCTCCTGATCGCTTCGCCCGGCAAGCCGGGCAAGCATAGCCCCCGCCGTCTGGATACCATCTTGCGAATTTCCGGCCAGGCGGATAACCGCATCACTAATGTTTTGCGGCCGAAGGTCGGCCCTTCCAGCAACAGGGACAACTGCGGAAGCCAATTCAGAGAGAGCGGAGGGAGTACTCACAACAAAACTATTCATCCAAGTATCCGGATGGTGCGGCGTTTGTCAACGAGCGTTCGGCGTTCGGTGTTTGGCAGGGCGAAACATTTCGTTTTGCTCGGCGTTGAGGTAGCGAAGCGCTGTCCTTGGGACGGGGTACCGATCTCTGGCGCCCGCCGGTGCCGGTGGGCGACACGGACTACCTGAAGCGATCCGCTCGGATAACGGGGCGCCCTTTGCCAACGTGCAGGCCTTGCACGGATTGAGCCGGTTGTCGGGCTTGGGGATTCGATTCGGAACGAGGTCGGCCGGCGGCATCCCCAAGATACCTGTGCCAGGCATTCTCGCAACCCATCGGCCCGGGGGGCGCTGATGGATAAGTCTGATCGCCATTTTATTGTTTTGTTGTCCGATATCAGTTCGCAGATGACAAAATCAAACCATGAACTAAAACAACGACTGTTACCGATGTCCTGACTGCGCCGCCGAACGGTGAACGGTGAACGTCGTTGGTTACACTGTCCGTTGACTGAAAAAATCATGCGAATTTTTGTCCCTAGGGAAATCCATCCGAGTGAAAGACGTGTTCCGCTGCTACCGAGTGGGGTGGCAAAATTGGCCAGGCTCGGGGGCGAGATCGAGGTTGAACAGGGGCTCGGGGCAGCGCTCAGCTTCGCGGATTCGGAGTACGAAAGCGCGGGAGCGAAAATCAGTGCGGACCGGGCTGGATCGCTGGCCGGAGCAGATATGTTGTTGCGGCTGCGCAAACCGCCTGCGAACGAAGTTGATCTGTTGAAGAAGGGATGTATTCACGCAAGTTTTCTGGATCCATTCAACGAACGTGACCTGGTCCTGCGGCTGGCGGCGGTGGGGGTGACGGCAGTCAGCATGGAAATGATCCCGCGAACGGCGGTGGCGCAAAAGATGGACGTGCTGAGCTCGCAAGCGAATCTGAGCGGCTATGTCGCGGTCATCATAGCGGCAACACGCGCCAGCCGAATTTTTCCCATGCTGATCACGCCGGCGGGAACGATCAAACCGTTGCGGGTATTCGTCGTCGGCGTTGGGGTTGCCGGGCTGCAGGCTATCGCGACCGCGCGCAGGCTTGGAGCGGCTGTCGAAGCCTTTGATACCAGGCCAGTCGTCGAGGAACAGGTCAAATCGCTCGGCGCAAAGTTCGTTCAGGCGGACATCGGAGAAACCGGTGAAACAGCGGGCGGATACGCAAAACCGCTCACCCCGGAACAGCTGCAAAAGCAAAGAGAGGTCATGGCAAGGCATATTGCGCAGGCGGACGTGGTGATTACCGCAGCGCAGGTATTTGGAAAAAAAGCACCCGTCATCGTCACGAGGGAGATGATCAAGCAAATGAGACCGGGAAGCATGATCGTCGATACCGCAATTGAAACTGGCGGCAACGTTGAATGTTCGAAGTACGACGAAGAGGTCGAGATTCACGGCGTGCGGATTATGGGATTCGCCAATCTTCCGGGGCGCGTCGCTGCCAATGCCAGCGAGATGTACTCGAACAATATTTCCGCATTTGTCGAACACTTCTGGGATAAGGGTGCCAAAGGTTTCCACCTGGACCTGACGAACGATATTTTGAAAGGGTGCGTGATTACCCACGCCGGCGAGATCTGTAGCGAAATGATTAGGGCTGTTTACAGGAGTCAGGAGTCAGGAGTCAGGGGTCAGGAGCACCACACGTGAGGAGTTGAGAAGAGATTGTTCCTGGGCGAGCCTCGCTGTTTCGGAGGAGACAGGAGTAGTGGGTAGCCTTTGCCGGGCGGGGATTGTTTTCCCCACTGGGTCCCTGTATGGTGTTTGCGAGTGTTGTTTTTCTTTCGATTGCATGCTCTTCCTCACATTCTGGGTATTCATGACGCGACCTGACTCCTGAAGTCCTGACCTATGTCCTCCGAAACAGTGATCGCTACGTTTTACGTCTTCATCCTGGCGGCTTTCCTGGGCTACCAAGTAATCTCGAGGGTCCCTCCTCTGCTTCATACGCCGCTGATGTCGGCGACCAATGCGATCTCCGGCATATCGCTCGTTGGCTCTCTGGTGACAGCCGGTGCACATCAGACGACGGTGAGCGCTGTGCTCGGTTTCGTGGCGGTCGTCTGTTCGACGACCAACGTGGTCGGCGGCTTCGTAATCACCGACCGGATGCTCAAGATGTTTAAGCGGAAGGCAACGCCCCCGACCAAAAAGAGCGAAGATTAGGGGCTCCGGTGAAAACGTATTTCATCGAGTTAAGCTATTTGCTCGCGTCGATCCTGTTTATTCTCGGGCTACGCGGACTGAGCCATCCTGAAACTGCCCGGCGCGGTATGCACCTGGCGGAATTCGGGATGGTGACGGCGGTGATCGGAACGTTATTACAACGGGAGATCATCAGTTACGAATGGATCATCGCCGGACTGCTGTTAGGTTCCACGATTGGCTTGGCGATGGGCATCTGGGTACCCATGACGGCGATGCCGCAACGGACGGCGCTCTCACACGCCTTCGGCGCCCTGGCCGCATCGCTCGTCGGCGTTTCCGAGTACTATCTTCACGGCGCGAAGCTTGGTGAATTCAGGATGGGCGCGTTGGGCTTCGAAGTGCTTCTTGGGTCATTGACGACCACGGGAAGCCTGGTGGCATTTGCAAAATTGCAGGGCCTGGTGCCAGGCACTCCTTTCACCTACAAGGGGCAGAATATTTTCAATCTCTCCCTGCTGGCGGTAACGATCGGCTGTTTCCTGGTGCTGTTTTTCAATCCAGGAACGGCAGTTCTGTTTTACCTGATGCTCGGGCTGGCGTTCATCTTCGGGATTCTGCTGGTTTTGCCCATTGGCGCAGCGGATATGCCAGTGGTGATCGCACTGCTCAATTCGTACGCCGGGCTCGCATCCGCCGCGACCGGCTTTGCCATCTCGAACAATGTGCTCATCATCGCGGGAACCCTGGACGGCGGTTCGGGATTCATTCTGTCGATCGTCATGTGTAAGGCAATGAACCGTTCCATCACCAATGTCCTGTTCGGCGCCTTCGGCAGCGTCTCGACAGCCACCGCTACGACCGGCGGGGGCGATATGCGTGAAGCGAACGCCGAGGATGTCGCTGTTCAACTGGCCTATGCGCGGCAAGCTGTCTTCGTTCCCGGCTACGGGATGGCGACGGCTCAGGCTCAACACGCGCTGCGCGAGCTCGCAAATGCGCTGGAGGACCGGGGAGTCACAGTGAAATACGCGATCCACCCCGTTGCGGGCCGCATGCCAGGTCACATGAACGTCCTGCTGGCTGAAGCCAACGTGCCGTATTCACAGCTTTACGAACTCGATCATATCAATCCGGAATTCCCGTCCACCGACATAGCGGTCGTTATCGGAGCAAATGACGTTGTCAATACGGCCGCCCGCGACAATGCGAACAGCCCGATCGCCGGAATGCCAATTCTTGAGGTGGACAAAGCGAAATTGGTGGTCGTGCTCAAACGCGGCCGCGGGAAGGGCTTCTCGGGGCTCGACAACCCCCTCTTTTACAAGGCTAACTGCGAAATGCTTTATGGCGACGCGAAAGAATCGATCGTCCGTCTGACTCAAGCCGTGCACGAAGCGTAGCCGCCGAAACGGGTCGGCGGGTCGGCGTCGAGAAACGCAGATTGCCTTTCGAGCAGGACGTTTCCGACGAACTAATTTGATAAAGCAAGACGCCGGCACGCCGATACGTTTCTGCTGGAAGGTTGACTGATGCATACTAAACAGGCGCAGCTGACGAACTCCTGATTCCTCTAAAAGGCGGTTGAAGGTGGAAAACTCAGGCGTGAACTCGGGCTCCAAATGGCAACGCGGCTGGCGCGCATTCGTCGCACTGCACTCGGAGACTGTAGGGAAAGAAATTGAATGGGTGGAAGGTCTTCGAGCGGCGTTCGGGATAGCACTTCCGGCCGCCGTTGGCCTGTTAGCGAACCACCTGGTGTGGGGAATCCTCTGCTCGTTTGCGACCTTATGGGTCCTGATGTGCGACGTGGGGGGTGCCTACCGCCAAAAGGCGGTCAACCTCGTGGCATCGGGCATAGTCATCCTTTGCGCCTATGTCTTCGGCGGCTGGATGATCCTATCCGTGCCCAACTACATCATCGGAATGTTCCTCTGGGTCTCTGCCGCGGCACTGGTCGGGATAGCCGGAAACGCGGCTGCACAGGCCGGAATGGTAAGTTCTACCATCGTCGTCACTTCGGTGGTGCTCTTCGTTCCCAGTGAGTTCTGGATTCGCCTGCTGCTCTGCACGATCGGATTCGGCTGGGCGCTTTTGCTTTCCCTGGCGCTCTGGCCACTGGCGCCCTATGCACCGATTCTCCAGGCGCTGGCAGCAAGTTTCATTAAGCTGGCCGATCTGGGCGCCACGTTCTGGTCGGGAGCGGCAGTGCCCGGACGATCGCCGAACAATTTAGACTTCGCGATCGCGTACGACGGAGTGATGACGAGTTTGGAGCGTTCTCGCTTCATCTGGGGGGCGTTCCGAGCGCGCCGAGCCGGGCCAACAGTGCGCAGCATGCGATTACTCGCGCTGATCGAACAACTCGATGACGTCGCAAGAACCCTGGTCACGCTTCGTGAAGAACTGAACCTTGTCGGACGGGAGAAATGGTTCGGTGCGCATCGTGAGCGCTTCGCCGAGTTAACAGACTCGCTCTCGGATCTGAGCCGGGAGATCGCCGCAGCGGTTGCTGTCGCCGGCCGAAGGGTGGATCCGGCTCTTCTTCAGAACGCCTTCCAAGGTCTCGAGAGTGCGATTACCGCAAGATCGCCAGGTGAGGCTTTAGACCAGCGGAAGGAAGTGTATCGAACAACCAAACACTTAGTGGAGCAGGCTTCCGCTCTTGCCGAAATTGTCTCGGAACTCAGTTCGGGACAGCAGAAGTTTCGCGAACCTCCGGAAGCGCGGTTCGGTCCGAGACCCGAGAAATTTGATGCGCTCGCCGAAATTCGAAATAGTCTATCCTTTCGCTCCAGCAGTTTTCGCCATGCGCTTCGGCTTGGCGTAGCGTCAGCCATCGGCGGTCTGCTCGCCTCCGGCGAACACCTCATCAGAGGATACTGGATTCCAATGACGGTGGTGATCGTGCTGAAACCAAATTTCGGAGGAACGCTGCAGCGTTCCATCCAGCGAATCACAGGAACTGTTTTAGGTGCGCTGGTTGGAGCGCTGCTGGTGTTGGCGTCACCGGAACCATGGCTGCTCTGGGCCATTCTGCCGGTTCTTGCCTTTGCCACCTTTGCCCTGAGGAACGTCAACTACACGCTGTTTTCGCTGGCCCTCACACCGACCGTCCTCTTGATGCTTGATATCGCACATCCGATCACCGTCACAGACAGCTTCTTGCGCGTGCTTCATACGATCATTGGAAGTGTTCTTGCACTCTTAAGCGGGTATCTCCTCTTCCCACTCTGGGAGAGCATCCGTCTACCGCTTCATATCGCCGAAGCGCTGCGAGCCGAAGCTGCATTTCTACGCGCGCTTAGCGATGCCATACTTGGAAAAAAGGAGCGACCGATCTCCGAATTCCGTCGAGATGCCGCGGTCGCCGTATCGAACGCTTTCACCGCCGGCCAACGTCTGCTGAGCGAACCGCCCGATCGCCGCGGAGACGTCGAAGCTTCCCTCGCCGCAGTGAACAACTGCAGACTGATTCTGCATGCCCTGGCGGCGATCTCGGACTATTTGACCCGCAAATCGGTTCAGCTCGACTCCGCTGAGTTGGCCGGCTTTCTGCAGGCTCTGGCTCAAGCTTTGGACGACCTGGCGAACAGTTTGACCGCTCGAACCGATCCAAAGCGGCTAGTGGACCTCTCAATCCTTCTGGAGCAGTTGCAAAACGGTCTCCGGGTTGTCTCCAGCGACAGCCCGAATGCGTCCGAGCCCGCCGCTGGAAGTACGGAAAACAGCGTGACCGGCGCCACACTCTTCTATCACCTGAAGAACGCTGTCGATTGCACCTTAACTACCCGCGAAGTCATTTTGCGCCTTCTGCGCGCAGGCAGACGCCCGTCATCCACAGCAACTGCCCCGACTCTCCCGGGAAACAGTTAATACGCCTCTTCTTCGGGTTCGGAGTCGACGGCGGGCCGTAGCGCAGGCTGTCAGGCTAGTGTGAAATCGCGGCAAATTTTTCGTCGATCGCTCGGAGGCGTCGCGAGATGTCGCGCGCAATATTCAAGATCACAATCGCGTACTGCTCCGGATGATGCTGAAAGAGATGGTAGAGATCGATGCTCCTTAGCGCAATGAGGGAGGTGTCTTCCACTGCCCGAACCGAGGCGGAGCGAGCAACGCAATCGATAATGGACATCTCACCAAGAAAATCACGCGCCCGCAGAACCGCCAGAACCGTCTCCCGGCGTTCCGCTAAATACTTCACGACTTCTACGGACCCGGAGGCGATGATAAACATTCGATCGCCGGGTTCGCCTTCCCTGACAATGACGTCTCCTTTTTGAAACACTGCTTCTTGGGCGGTGCTGGCAATTTGGGCTATGGCGGCAGGGGAGATTCCGGCAAAGATCGGGATGGCTTGCAGAAAAGCCTGACGCACCGCCCGCGCATCCGAGCCAATAACAGCCGTGTCTGGCACGGAGAAATCTTCCATGGCACCGAAGGCAGAAGCAACAAGAGAATTCCTTCCGCAGGAGTTCAGGAGACGTTACTCGTGCCGGATATTTGCTTCCGCTTCTTGCAAAGCCGCGGCAGCAGAGAGCCTGCCGTCTGCGGCAAGTTGCAGGGCAGCGCCCAGCGAGGTGAAGAAACGACCCATTTGCGGAACGTTAGGCATGACCTGACCGATGTCCACGGAAGCCTTCAGTTGGCGCAGATGCGGGTTGTTTTCAGCGCTCTTTTCATAGAACGAAATTAAGGCAGGGATACCAATCGGCTTAGCGCTATCCATTGCCGCAAGTCCGTTATCCGTGAGCAAATAGCGTTCGATGAATTCCTTGGCGAGATCCTGGTTTGGGCTGGCGCGATTGAGATAGGCGACAGAAACTCCCACAAAGGGACGTCCAACCTTTCCATTCACACCCGGGATCTGGCCCAGACCGAAATCGATTCCCTTCTGGATCAAATTCGACCAGGCCCACGGTCCGGAGATCATCATTGCGAGCTTGCCTTGGCCCATCAGTTCTTCGGTCTCGCTGTACGGACAAACCTTTGGCAGGATCCCGGTTTGGATCAAACGGATTATCTCAGAAAGCGCGTCAACGGCGCCGGGAGTTGCAATGCCGACGTTTCTCAAGTCGTAGTCGGTACCATTCCTGCCGAAGACGAAGCCTCCGCCGCTCGCCAGGATTCCCCAGGTGTAGTAGGCGCTGCGCGGATCCCAGAGGATCGTGATCACTCCGGGGTGGCTTCGTTTCATCGCCTGATCTATGGAGGCCAGCTGCGAAAGCTCCATAGGAGGCGGAGGGTTCAGAAGCGCCTTGTTGTAAATCAGCGTGACTGTCTCGAGGGCGATTGGATATCCCCACATCCTCTCTTGGTGCATGACGGCCTGCCAGGATTTCGGGAAAAACTTGTCGATGAACTTACCCTGCGCATCGACCGGCGAAATTAGCCCGCCGTCGGCCCATTCGCCGACTTTGTCGTGCGCCCAGATCACCAAATCAGGTCCTTTGCCGGCTTGAGCGGCAATCGGGAAACTGTCTGTGATCTTTTCAGGCGTCTCGATGGTGACTTTGAGCCCCAAGTCGGCTTCGAACGTCTTGACGATCGGTTCCAGAGCTCGTCCACGATCATTGTCCATCCAGATCAAAAGCTCGCCATTAGTCCATGCGAACAAATTTATCGGGACCAAAAAGAGGGCCGACAATATCCACAACAGCCGATTCATGGGACGGAAAAACCTTCCAGGTTTTGCACCAGCGCAGCGCGAGAATCTCACTAGTCAAAGCGCTCGTGAGATTTTCGCGCTTCGGTAAAACTACATTACATGAACTCGGACTGGATTCCTGAGAATTTTAAGGGAGGTTCAACCAGGCGGGCCGGCGAGATCGCGGCTTCACCTATCTCAACGAGAGGGCATCCGCATCATCAATTGATATCGATAATACCCTTGAGGAAACGCTGGATCTCGATATCCGGTTCCAGGCTGCCGATTGCGTGCTCGATAAATCCCTCGTCGAACAAATAGAGACGCGAAGCCTCTTTTTCTGCTTCGCTCAAGACCTGTTCCCGCCATGAAAGACCGACGGCGGTCTCACTATCATCGCGAGGTATGATTTGGACGATACCGCCGGCCGGCGTTTTGATGGCTAAAACCTTCTTCATTGGATACCTGCGTTTCTTATACCTTACTGATCGGACGCTCAGCAGGAATCTTGAATATCGAACTTGGCGTGTCCTGCGGTCAGAACATTAAAATCCTTTCCGGGACATAAATCACATCACCGCCGGAGCAATAAACCGCGGGAGTCGGCTTGCCTTTCAAAACCGGCCTCAAGTCGAAGATCTGGGTCTCGTGCTCGCCCTTCACGATGCGAATAAGGGACACCTTTTTGAGGTCTGCCTCCGGGGTGAATCCTCCGGCTTCCATGATCGCCTCGAGCACGGTAGCAGGTCGTTCAAACACGATTTTTCCGGGTTTTTGGACGGCGCCGGAAACGACCACTGGTAGAGCCCTGGTATCCAGAGTAACGAGGACTTCGTTATCCTGAAGCTGCGGCTTATAAAGGCGTGCCAAATCCGTCTGGATTTGCCCAACAGTCTTTCCGGCAGCAGGAACTTCCCCGATTAGAGGCAAGCTGAGTGTTCCGTCTGAGCCAATTTTTTGTGTCTGGTTCAACTCCGGAGCCGCCGGAAACGTTATTCTGACGACATCGCCCGCCACCAGATAGCTGGGCGTTTGACTCGTCAACTGCAGTGGGGCCTTTTTCGGCGTTTGGCAACCAGTACACAGCAGGAGAACGAGAACACCCAGTCTATGACATGTATTTCGTGTGAAATGAATTTCCATAAGATGCTTTCCAACAACCTAAATCAAGCTTTCGTCGCCTCTGCGGCTGCCCAGTTCTTCCGTCCTCTGATATTTGGGTGATATGTCGTTGGCTGATGTCTTAAGGGCTAATTGCGGGTGGTGTCCAGAAAGTTTTGCGTTAGTCAGGCTGGATTTCGACAGAAATAGAGGAAGGAGCGAGTGAAACACCCCTTCGGATCAAAACTCTCAGAAATCGAAATGCGCGCTGCAAATCACCCCATGCGAGTCGTAGTTAGTCCTGCCCACCTGGCCATCATCGGTATACTGAAACCATGCGATCGGACCAAACGTCAGCGAACCGAAGCGAAAATCGTAGCCCTCACCGGCTAAAGCGTTTAAATTGGCCGCCTTCAGTGCTTCCGGTGGCATTTCCAGCCAGCGCATCACGCCGCGTGCCGTAACTGTTGTAACCCCCTCCGACATAGCCAATCAGATAGAACGTTCCGAGGTCCTCGCGACCCGCGGAAAGACCACCGGTAAAGAAGGTGGCATAAATTCCTCCCCCGCCGCTATTTACATCGATGCTTCCGTCTCCGAATGCTGTGTTTCTCATAGAAACAACAATTAGCGGGTAAATCACACATAATAGCAAGGCCCGAAATCCTTAACTCTCGGACGATTTTGACGATTGGCCGGTCAATGATGAAATATTCCTATCTACGAAACAACCTTCGCAGACTCTTCGCGACCGGCGCCACGATCTTGCTGGTTGCCGGCGCTTCAACCTTCACGAGTTCGAGCATCGCCGGGAACACTCCAACGCCGAGTTCTGCACCGATTTCTATCAATAGGAGACCACCGGCGATTCCCGAGACGAACCCGGGCATCGTTTTGCTCCCGTTCTTCCTGGCTGCCATTTTGCTGTCTTCAAGACACTTACTGCGCCAGCAAGCCCTGCAAGAAAAATAGATCGGTCGAATGCTATCTAGAAGGTTAACACGGCTCAGGAGCTTTGTTGGTCGAACGCTAAAGTGACGGTACTTCGTGGGTAAGCGCCCGCCGGCGCGCCCCCCCAGAGGCGAATTAAAATGGCCAAGGTGCGGAACCTTGGTCCTTCGCTTTTCACCGTTCACCGTTCACCGTTCACCGTTCGGCGTTCGGCGTTCGCCGGCGGAGGCAGGACATTGGTAACACTTCCTGGTCAGGACATCGGTAACACTCGTAACTGTTTTAGCTCATCGTTTTATGGGATCACCATAATATTTGTAATTGGTGATTTATTTCCACAAATTGACGGGAGCTAAATTCCCTCAACTTGAGCCAATTTTGACGAACCAATGCTTATGATGCATTTGTTCAGCTTACGAAACAGACTTCGAAGAGTGCTGGCGATTGGAGGTGCGATCATGCTTGTCGCTGGCGCATCGACATTCACCAGTTCCGCCATCGCCCAGCCCAATCCGTCCGCGAGTTCGGCGTCCATCACCGCTATATCCAAAAAACCTCCGGTAATTCCCGAGACGAATCCCGGGCTCATTTTGCTCCCATTTTTCCTGGCCGCTCTTCTGCTCTCTTCGAGACACTTGCTGCGACAGCCGGCCGGGCAACCAAAATAGTTTGGGCGAACGTTATAGGGACGGTACGTCCTGGGTAAGCGCCCGCCGGCGCGATCACCAGATGCGGATGAGAATGGACCAAGGTGCGAGACCTTGGTCCTTGACGAAGTCGTTGCCCTGCCGCGACCCTTGGCTTTGAAGTTGACGGGACGGTAAATCCCTTAACTAGAGCTCAGTCGCGACGATTAGGGTGAAGTATGGAATGGACGGCTGTCACCAACGAAAAGGACGATTCTCATCCGGTAGGACTTTCAAAGACCGGTCACCGCCGGCCGCTGCTGGAACGAACTTTGCCATTCGTGGTCTTCGGAGTCCTGTGGTACATGCTGATCGCACATCTTTCGCAGCATTGGATCTCAAACGCGCAGTACAACTTCGGTTGGCTTGTTCCCGCTGCCTGTGTCTATCTTTTCCTCATGCGCTGGAGGACTCGGCCGCCTGCGCAGACCGCGCACTCAGCGATCGCAAGTTGGGTTTTCTGGGGAGCCGGATTTGGGTTACTACCCACTTGGCTGATCGCACAGGCCAATCCTGATTGGCGACTGATCGGCTGGCTACTGGCCATTGAGATCGTCGCACTGTCGCTCTGCGCAATTTATTTGTTGGGCGGAAGATCCTGGCTGGGACACTTCGCGTTCAGCATCTGTTTCATTTTCTTGTCCGTACCGTGGCCGGACGCCGCGGAGGGATTCGTCATTCAGGGACTAACGCAAGCCGCGGCGGGAGTCACCGTCGCGACCTTAAATCTCTTTCACATCGCGGCGGTGCAGCACGGGAACCTCATCGAGGTGAGAACCGGAATGCTCGGGATCGACGAAGCGTGCAGTGGCATACGGTCTCTCCAGGCGACAATTGTCGTGTCGTTATTTCTCGGAGAACTGTATGGCGCATCCGTGCTACGGAGGATCGCGGTGGTTGTCGGTGGAGCGCTCATCGCGTTTCTGTGCAACGTGGGACGCACCTTCGTTTTAGGAGCGGTGGCCGCCAAAGACGGCGTTGAGAGCATCTCAACTTGGCATGATCCACTCGGATTTGCCGTCCTCTTCATTTGCGTCCTCTTAGTTTGGGGCTGCGCTCGACTCATTTCGGGATCGCCTGGTACGCTTTTACATTCAAAAGCGGCTCCGGCGAGAGCTTTTCCCGCGCGGTTGGCGTTAGGCCTCGGTGCGTGGGTCTTGTTGACCATCGTCGGCACCGAATTTTGGTATCGGAGGAACGAGACGGGAGGAAAGCCCCAATGGTCGGTCACCTGGCCGGCCGACAAAATGGACTTTTCTGAGGTCAAACTTTCGGAGCTCGAAGCAAGTTCGCTGGCATGCGACGAGAAACGAGCGGCCGAATGGACAAACGCCGACGGTAGTCATTGGACAGCCTATTTCTTCACCTGGGCTGAAGGTCCGACTCGTTCCAGAATACTTGCTCGAATGCATCGTCCCGAAAATTGCCTGCCTGCGGCCGGTTATAAGCTTCGTGAAGACCGAGGAGCGATCACCGTTGAGGCTAAAAATCTACTAATTCCTTTCCATGTGTTGGATTTTGAGAATGCGGGCGAAAAGGTATATGTCTTCTTCTGTCTTTGGGAAAATCGCTCCAAACAGCCGGACCGCCCGAGAGTCCAAGACAAATGGACCCGTTTTGCAAGACTCGAATCGGTGCTTCTCGGAGACCGCAATTTGGGCCAGCAGGTCTTGGAGATTGTCGTCTCCGGGTATGACAAGCCAGAGGAAGCGGAAGCTGCGCTCCGTAAGGAGATCGCGGCGATGGTCCAAACCTAGTGCATCGTATTTCGGGGACAGGGTCCGAATATCCAATCACGCCGTGCCGTTTGCTACTTTCAAAAGGTATTGTCCGTAGGAGCTTTTCTCGATCTTTTTTCCTAGGGTGACGAATTCGTCGCGCGTGATATAGCCCTGGACAAAGGCGATTTCTTCTAGACAAGCAATCTGCAGTCCCTGCCGCTTCTGAAGCGTTTGGACAAACGCAGAAGCCTCAAGAAGACTGTCGTGCGTACCCATATCGAACCAGGCAAACCCGCGGCCCATTCGTTTGACGTCTAACCGGCCAGCCTCAAGATACGCCCGAAGGACATCAGCGATCTCCAATTCACCACGCCCAGAAGGTTTGAGCCGGGCGGCAATATCGACAACCTGCTCGTCGCAAAAGTAAAGGCCGGTGACCGCCCAGTTCGACACTGGCTTCCGCGGTTTTTCCTCGATGGAGCGCGGGCATCCGTTGTCGTCAAAACCTACGATGCCGTACCGTTCCGGGTCGTTGACATTGTACGCGAATACGGTGGCCCCGGCGGTTCGGATCTGTCCCGGTCCCAGTAGATTGTGCAGCCCATGGCCATAGAAGACATTGTCGCCGAGTATCAACGCCGAAGAACCGCCTTGGATAAAATCGGCTCCGATGAGATAGGCCTGTGCCAGGCCATCTGGATTCGGTTGCACGGCATATCGAAACGACAGTCCCAACTGCGAACCATCGCCCAGCAGACGCTCGAACTGCGCGCGGTCATGGGGCGTGGTAATGACTAAAATCTCGGTGATTCCCGCGAGCATCAGCACACTCAAGGGATAGTAAATCATCGGCTTATCGTAGACCGGCAGGAGCTGTTTGGAAGTGGCTAAAGTGAGCGGATGAAGCCGCGTGCCGCTGCCGCCGGCGAGAATGATGCCTCTCATAAGAGATGTTCGGAAATTGGATGTGTCGTCACGGTCGGTCAACTTAGCCGGAAAATCTCGCAAGCCAAGGCACTTGCCAGATTTCCAGTCTTCCGGAAGGAACGAAAATTTTCCATGGAGCCACGGCTCAGGGACGGGGGCGCGACCCGGAAAAAATCCGCCGCCGGCGAATTCTGGGGAACCAGAACACGGGCATACCAAAAAGCAACTACAACTCTTCTACAAAAATATAAGTATTTATTGTAATTATAATATTATCTGTAAATATGTTGATTATTGAAAACCTTCTGTTGCGTGCCCTTCATTGGTTCAATTCCAAAATCCATCTCCGTTTTTCCCGTTCTCGGCCTGCCAACGAGAATCGAATTTGGAGGCCAGGGAGTACCCTGGTTCGCGTTTTAGGAGCTTTACCGTTCCTTTTCCTCTTGGCCGTGGATGCCCACGCCAATGCGGTTTACATCGCTCAAAACGCCACCGGCGCAGCGAACGGCTCCAGTGCGGCGGCCGCGCTTCCTGTTTCATACTTCAATTCCGCCGGCAATTGGACGAGCGGCGCACCGTCCGGGACACAGATTGGACCGGGATCCATTGTTCACCTGGTCGGAACAATTTCAACCTCTCTCACGGTCCAAGGATCTGGCGCGGCGGGAAACAGTATTACGATTCTGTTCGAGCCCAATGCGGTGATGTCGGCGCCAAATTGGAATGGAGCGGTCATCACTTGCAACAGAAATTTTATCGTCATCGATGGAGGAAGTAACGGGGTCATCACGGCCACCAATCAAAACACCACCTCGCAACTCGGATCGAACGGTATCAGTTGTAACACCGTGAATACTGTTGAGATCAGAAATTTGACGATCTCCAATATTTACAATAAAACCACTCAAGCGGATTTAGCCGGCAGTGCCGGAGTTGGCATCAACTTTCTCTATGGAAGTAACCTCTCCGCGCACGACAATATTATCTCAAACGCTGGAGCGGGTATTTTCTACACGTATTCCATCACGCCGGCATCCAGCAACATTCAGCTTTATCGGAACACCATTTCTGGCTGCAACTGGGGTATAGGTTCTGGATCTGGCGGAGGAAATGCCGTGGTGGACAATTTCCAGATTTACAACAACGACATCACCATGCCGGGTACCATCTGGGATGACCCACCAGATAACAATCACCATAACGGTATGTACATCTGGGCGGCGCAACCGGGCTCAAAGGTCACCAACTTACAGATCTACAACAATTATGTGCATGGCGATGCAGGAGCCCACTCAACGGCCTTTATCTATGTCTCCGCAAACGAAACAGG
The DNA here is from genome assembly GCA_035483355.1 of Chthoniobacterales bacterium. Lineage (GTDB taxonomy): Bacteria > Verrucomicrobiota > Verrucomicrobiia > Chthoniobacterales > JAFAMB01 > JAFAMB01. Next base: position 24,552 of record DATHPZ010000022.1, read on the forward strand.
CTCCATTGCAATTGGTCTGGAAGGTGTGTTGATTTACAACAATCTCATCGTCGCCACGACCGCTGGGGCCAGCAACGGCGGAATCTTCCCTTCGTGCGACGGTTTCAGCGTCTATAACAACACGATCGTCTGCACCACCAGTGCCCAGGGTGGCCTAGCGATGCGCGAATACACCGGGAACACCCCCGGCACCTCGGGGTCTATTCAAAACAACATCCTCTACAACTGGCAAACGACCATTTTGACCACCGGCGGCGTAACCAATCTCACCTCGAGCAACAATCTCGCAAATACCAATCCGAACTTCGTCAATGGAACAAGTAATTTCCATTTAAACGCATCGTCTCCTGCCATCAACGCGGGAGTCAATCTGTTCAGCAAGTTCACTACCGATAAGGATGGTAACGCGAGGCCATCCTCTGGACCGTGGAGCATTGGAGCGTATGTCTTCGGAGGTTCATCGACACCCACGCCTACCCCGGTTCCCACACCTGTCCCTACCCCGGTTCCCACGCCTGTCCCTACCCCGGTTCCCACACCTGTCCCAACTCCGATTCCCACGCCTACTCCTATCACGAATCCGAGCCCAACCCCTGCTCCGTCCACCTTCACGGTCGGTGAAACTGCTCTTCTGCCAATCACTGACGGTGGGAACGGCAATCTGATGGTGGCTCAAAGCGCTATCTTATTAAAAACCGGTACTCTTCAGAGCCTGTCCTTTTATGTCAATCAGGCTGCTGGTGCCTTGCGCTTGGGTCTTTACGATGCTTCTGGACCCGGAAGCGGCCCAGGAAACAAGAAAGCCGAAATCAACGTGATTAGCCCTGTGCTGGGATGGAATACGGTCAACGTCATCACGCCGGTAACCTTGACAGCGGGTAGCTACTGGCTGGCTTATCTGCCTTCGAGCAGTAGGCTGCACTTCCTACTTAGCGTGAGTTCGGGTCACCTCGCCTATTACGCGTTTCCTTTCGGAGTCATGCCGGCAAAATTTTCGGCATCTCCTGCGTCAGGAATCGGGCACTGGTCATTTTTCGCCACGTTTAAATAAGCGATAGATCGAGGCCCTTGCGGCCCTCATGACACAACAAAGAAGCGCCAGAGCAACCAAACGGTTGTCTTTGGCGCTTCTCGGCGTTCGGCGTTCGGCGTTCGTTGGGTGCCAGTTGCCAGTTGCTCTGGCGATGTCTCGTGGGCAACGACCGCAGGCGATTCGATGTTAGACTTAGAGATGCCGAGAGATATCGAGAATGAGGGTGGCAATCGAGAAATCTCGATGGAATAGCCGCGATTCCAACCATTCATTACGCCCGCGGACTTCTGACAACCGACAACTTTCTGCGCCGCCGGAACGCCGAACGCCGAACGCCGAACGCCGAACGCCGAACGCCGAACGCCGAACGGT
>DATHPZ010000023.1:0-7189 GCA_035483355.1 Chthoniobacterales bacterium
CTCTGAACACTTGGAGAGATTGGCAATGGTGCGGTGCTTAACCTTGCCATCCTGGCGATAGGATTCGCGCAGCAGAACACGTGTATAGACCTTATTGCCAGAGCGGACCTTACAGGTGTCGAGATACATTGTGTGCACCTACTATAGCCATAACTCGTTTATCTTAAAGAATAATTATCATTTCTTTTACAATAATTAGTGGCTACATTTTAAGCGTAAAAATCGCGTATCATATTTAAAATGAATGACTTACACTATTTTGCTAAAGGAACATCCGATTTAAGTGCCTCGCCGGACGATCGATCCCGAAAAATAGCCGCAGTTTTGCCTCGATTTGAGAAAGTCGCTCTGTCCAATTTTCCGCACGCCGCCGAACGGTGAACGCCGAACGCCGAACGGTGAACGTTCTTAGTAGAGCATGGCTTCGGCGGGGGGATCCGTAGGCTCGACGGTGTCTGCCTTGAAAAGGACGTGCACACGGTCGCCTTTTTTCGGGTAAGTCGCCTTTCCGATCACTTTCACCCAACCCATCTCGGCAACACTCGTTGGGGCAGAAACCTCGACCGGCACCGCGAGCGGCCGTGCATCGGCCGCACAGCAAACGATGAACATCCGCACGAGCTTAAATTCTTTAGGGTCGGAGCCCGGAAGATACTGTCCAACCACTTCGATGGTCTTGTCGGAAAACATTTTCCGAAGGCTATCCTCTGACTCGGCGTAGAGTAAGTCGGTAACTTCCAGCGCCACGTTCCCGTCAGCGCCCTTTGGCAGGTATTGGGCACTTCCTTCGTCAGGCGATGGAACAGCCGGATTGGCTTGATCGGTTCCCCCGTTCGATGCCACATCCTGACTCGGCGGCGCACCGTTCGTATCCTGAGGCAAAGGCTGCGAAGCGCGCTCATCCAAGTCCGCGCCTAGCGCTTGCGGAGGGATTACCTGATCGTTCGAGGTCTTCGAAGCCGGGGGTGCTGTACGACCTGGCAACCCGGTCATGTCCTCCACAAATCCACGGTTGATCAGGGCATGCTGATCATAACTGTCTTTCGATAGCGCAACACCTGTAGCGAGCGGCACGAATAAAACGGAAAAAGCGATCAAGCTGCGCATCAGGCTGTTGGCATTTTGATGGACACACTCGCCCTCAACACAGCACTGCGCCGTCGTTTTCGCCGCGGAATAGATTATTCCGGCCACACAAAAAATAATGCCTCCCACCAGCGTCCAAGGCCGAAACTGCGGGTGCAGGTATTGGTCCAATCGGCCGGTGAAGAAAAAATCCAGGAGAACCGCACCCAGTCCGATCAACGTGATCCCGTTCAGGAGATTACAAAATTTGGCCCGCATACAAATAGATTAGAACGCGGCTGCAGATTAGTCCGATGAATAGGAAAAGTCCAATTCCCAGGCCGATGACAAACCGCTTCTTGAACAAGACGCTGTAGAGAAAAAAAAGTTTCAGATCAAACATCGGCCCGAAGACCATGAAGGCCATCCGGGCAAAGATCGGAAAGCTTACGAACGTCGCGGCGATGAAGGCGTCGGAGGTGCTGCAAAGCGTCAGGATCGATGCCATGGCCATCATGGCGAAGGTGGAGAGCGTCGGCTGAAGTGACAGCGGCAGAATAATCTGTTGGTCGACCGCGGTATTGAACGTGGCAGCCACCGCTGCGCCGATCATAAAATAAATTGCGGTGTCAATAAAGTCATCACACGCCATTCGAACAGCGGCGATCAGCTTCCCCTGAAATGAAGCTTCAATCCCGATGCTCTCCGCATCGGGCAGCGGGGTGACGCTAAAGGCCAACCGTTTTCGAGTCGGAATCCTGGCTGCCCCTGTACGCAAGATGGATGCCGGATCAAGCCGGCGCACGACCAAACCTGCTGAAACCGCAACCAGATACCCAAGAATAAGTCTGACGGCCATATTCAACCAGGGGGCCTGGCCCCGGAAGGCTGCGAACGTGCTGAAGGCGACGATCGGGTTCACGATCGGAGATGCCAGCATGAAGGTGACACCGCACGAAACTGGCAGTCCTTTATTAATCAAACGGCGCACGATCGGGACGATGCCGCATTCACAGACCGGAAAACATAGTCCAAGCAGGCCGCTAGCCAAGGTGGCCAGGAAGCCATTTTTCGGCAGCATCGAGGTAATGATTTTGGACGGGACGAAAACGGCGATGGCACCGGAAATCAGAGAACCAATGAGGACAAATGGCAAGCCTTCAAAAGCAAGCGCCAAAAACGAATACAAAAAGTTTTGCCAAGTGAACGTGAACCAGCTCATTGCGGCGTGCTCAGACCCGATCCAACTGACTCGTGCCCGACCGGACCAGCTTGCCTCGGCCGAGGATCGCACCTAGTGCCATGGCCACGATGAGGAATGCCACATTGGCCAGAACGATCGTGGGCCCGGTCGGCAGATTCAATTGGGCAGATGCTGCGATGCCAAGTACGCCCGCCAGCAAGCCGAACGCAGCGCTCAGGAGAAGCATCTGGCGGAAGCTGGTCGCCACCATCCGCGAAGCGGCGGCGGGAATCACAATGAGCCCGCTGATCAGCAGCGCGCCAAGTTGCTGCAGGAGGAAACCGATCACCAGGGCGATCAATAGCACAAACAGATAATTGAGTTTTCGTATATCAATCCCGGCGATCCGGGCCAGATCTTGGTGCACGACGCAGAGAAGCAAGGCTTTCATGTTCAGCAGCAAAAAAGCGAGGACCAGGACGCTCAATCCAAGGATCATCCAGACGTCCCGACTAGAGGCGAAAAGTATTTCGCCGAACAACACTCCTTCGAGGCTTTGATATCCTTTTAACTGGCTGATCAAGATCACCCCTAGAGCGACCGCCCCTGAGTAAGAAAAAGCAATGACGGTATCAGCTCGCAACGAAGTTCGTTCAAAGAGCCAGGCCATCATCAATCCAACCAGGCAGCAGAACACGATGAGGACGAGTTGCATCCCTGGTCCGTAAACATCGTTGGCCAGGTGCAACGCAATCCCGAGCCCGACTCCGGTCAAGGCTGCATGCGAAATTGCGTCACTGAAAAAAGCCATTCCGCGCAGCGTGATGAACGTTCCGAGAAGCCCCATAATCGGCCCTGCAATGATTGCGACGAGGAGCGCTCTCTCTAGCTCCGGCGTTTGGAGGATATCCCACATGTCTCGAGCAGTTTATTTCAATTTGCCGATCGGAATAAACGCCTCGGTCCCGTCTCCGGAAACCAGACCGGGCAAATGTCCATATGCTTTAGAGAGATTCTCCGGTTGCAGCACCTGGTCTGGAGGCCCGTGACAATGCACACTGCGATTAATACACAGCACCTGATCGCTGACGTGTTCCACCAGATGAAGATCGTGCGATACCATCAGAATGGTCATTCCGATGTGGTCGTTGAGATGATGCAGCAAACCGTCGAAGGACATGCCGCCTCGCGCATCCAACCCGGTCATCGGTTCGTCCAAAAGGAGCAGATCAGGATTATCCAAGAGCGCGTAGGCGATGAGAATTCGCTGAAATTCTCCGCCAGACAATTCACTGAGCTGTCGATTCATCAAGTGCGCGGCACCGATCTCTTCCAACTTTTTTTTAGCCGTGGTGCGGGTTTGACCTGGTCCAAACCAAATTCTGCGTTTCGAGAGTTTTAACGATAAAAATTCGTCCACCCGCAACGGCACTGCCGCGTCAATTCGCAGTTGTTGAGGCACATACCCGATATTTCTGGCCTCTTTACGGATTATCCCGGAACGGATCGGCAAGAGACCCACCAGTGCTTTGAGCAGCGTTGATTTTCCTCCTCCGTTCGGACCGATCACGCAAACAAACTGGCCGCGCTCAACCCGAAACGAGATATCCTCGAGAACATGGTTTTGTTTGTAACTCACGTTCAGGTTCTCGACGTTGAGGTAAGATTTCCTATCGGCCTCCATGAAACGCTGCTACTAACGCATCCAAGTTCTTTTGTGTCACGCGTTCATAAAAATCCTTCGATCCGTCCCCGGTCTCCATCGGATCGAGCTGGACCACGGGCACCTTGAACTCTTTACCGATGATCTGCATGGCTTTCGGTGAGTACTGGGGCTCCGAAAAAAGAGCGCTCACGTTTCCAGCAGCGATAATTTTCCGCAGTTGTTCGATCGTTCTCGGCGAAGGTTCCTGGCCTGGAAACTCTTCAAACGTAGCGACAACGTGAAAGCCATAGTCCCGCGCGAAATAGGGAAATGTATCGTGAAAAGTGATCAGATTTTTGTTCGGGAACGAAGCGGTCGCTCTGCGAATTTGCGCGTCCAGATTGTTTAGCCGTCTGATGTAGACATCTGCGTTCGCGCGATAGGTCTCCGCGTTGGCTGGATCCCTGGAAGCCAACGCATCACGGATGTTTTCCACTTGCTTGATCGCATTGATTGGTGACAGCCAGATGTGCGGATTAGGGCCCCCGGCGTCCGGGTCCGGCTCGGAATGAACGCCTGGGAGCGGCCGAACATCAAGCCCTGTGATGAGCTTGATCCCGGCGCTGGTATCGACTACCAGAAGGTTTTTCTTCCCAGCACTCCGGATCCCCCTCTGCAGCCAGCTCTCGAGGCCGGCCCCGTTCATGACTAACACGTCCGCCTTGGCGATTTTCTGGACGTCGGCAGGCGAGAAAGAGTAATCATGAGGGCCGGCATTCGGAGGCACCAGCACCGACACATCCGCGGCGTCCCCGGCGACATTGGAGGTGAAGCAATCGACAGGCGCGAAAGTGGTCAGGATCGCCATCCTGGCATGGCAATCGAGAACCGGAAACAGCCAAAGGACCAAAACGGCCAGCGGAACGCAAATTCGCATGATGGAAGAAAAACCCAGGGAAAAAGTTTTTGCAAATGATTTGCAATAGAGAAATGCGGATTTGAAATGCGAAATGCGGATTTCGGATTGCGGAATTGGGGAATTGCGGATCGCGATAAATGCGGATTAGGACAGCGGCAATTCCGCAATCCGCTTTTCGCAATCCGCATTTCATAACGGCATCCCGGAAAGCCTCCAAAGGAATTCTGGAGAAATGACCAGTACGAGTTACTAGTCACTCTATGACCGTAACCGTCACCGAGTTTAAAGCCAAATGCCTCGGCCTCATCGATCAGGTTCACAAATATGGATAACCAGTTATTATCACCAAGCACGGAAAGGTGATCGCTAAACTCGTTGCCGAGCATTCAACCAAGCCGATTGAGGATTGAGGAATTGGGGAATTGCGGATCGGGCGAGCGGCAATTTCGCAATCCGCAATCCGCATTTCGCAATTCCCCAATTTCGCATTTCTTAAGAGAGATATTTCGCTAAAAATTTTTCCATCGCTTCGTAGAACGAAAAGCGATTCTCCTCGTTGTGAAAACCGTGGCCTTCGTCTTCTTTGACCATGTATTCCACGTCAACACCGTGCTTTTTCAGCGCTTCGACGATCTGATTCGACTCGTTAATATTCACCCGCGGATCTTTCGCTCCCTGCGCCACGAAGAGCGGGGACTTGATCCGGTTGGCATTCAAGGCGGGAGAATTTGCCTCAAACAGCGTTTTATCCTTCTCCGGATTCCCGACCATTTCATACATCATTTCCAAAAAGGGCTTCCAGTACGGAGGCACGCTTTTCATGAAAGTGAAGAGGTTGGAGACCCCAACGTAATCGACTCCCGCCGCATACAGATCAGGGGTCTTGGTCAGACCTTCCAGCACGGCATAGCCCCCGTAACTTCCTCCGTAAATCGCGACCCGCTTTGGATCAGCGATCCCTTGGTGAACCAACCAAGCGACCCCGTCGGTGATATCATCCTGCATACTTTCTCCCCATTGCCGGAAGCCCGCCTCCCAGAATTTGCGACCATAGCCGGTCGAACCGCGGAAGTTCATTTGTAACACGCCGAAGCCGCGATTGGCCAGGAACTGCACCTCCGGATTGAATCCCCATTCATCCCGGGCCCATGGACCACCGTGCGGATTGACGACAATCGGCAGATTCTTCGCTGCCTTGCCTTTGGGCAAAGTGAGGTACCCGTGGATCGTAAGACCATCGCGCGAGGTGTACTCAATTGGCTTCATCTCGGATAATTGCTCTTCTTTCAGCCACGGATTACGGTCCGCGAGCTTCGTCAGATCACCCGATTTTCTCTCGTAGAGGTAGAATGCCCCCAAGGACCGGTCGGTAATGGTGCGGACGATGAACATGTCTTCCTCCTTGTTGGCAGAGACAACGTAAACGTCATAACCGGGCAATTTCTCGCCGAGAGTCTTGTAGAGCGCCTCAGATTCTGGATCAAAAAACTTCCGTTCTTCTTTCCAGGTGGTGTAGGTCGCGGACGTGATCACTTTTCGTTTTCTGGAAAAGTTCAGCCCAGAGACGTCCACTTCCGGTTGTTCAAACAGGACCTTCGTCTCTTTACCGGTGGCAGGATCGAACTCGACCACTGCGGCTTTGTCCCGGCCAACATTCGAAACACCGTAGAGCGCTTTGTTGTCGAAGGTAAAGAATTGAGGGCTAAAGCTTTCTTTGAAGTTCGTCGTGATAACGGTCTTCCAGGCGTCCTTCTCGGTCTCCCGATAGAGTAAACTCGTATTAACGCCGTCGGTTGTCGTGGCGACGCGAATATTCCCGTCGTGATCGGTTGTCCACGATGAAATGTTTCCCGGGTTTTCGGCAATCATTTTCAAATCGCCGTTCTCGACGTTCAGCCGGTAGGCGTCAAAGACTTCTTTGTTCCGTTTGTTCAGGCCGACGATCAAGTCAGTCGGGTGATCTTCCAAGTCATCGATCATCTCTGCTCGGACCCCGTCAAACGGTGTCAGGTCCCGTTCGCCGGTACCGTCACTCCGGCTCACGTAAAGGTGAAAGTTTTCGTCCCCGCCATTGTCTTTCAGGTACAAAAGAAAGTTGTCTCCCTTCCAGAAAAAGGTCCGAATATCCCGGTCTTTCACTTGAGTGATCTGTCTCGCTTCTCCGCCTGATTTCGGTTGGACGAAGATATTCAGCCGGTTGTCGACAGGCTTGAGAAACCCGATCAACGCACCGCTGGGGGAGAGTTCATAACCGGTCGTTCCGGGATTGCGGAAAAAGTCCCTCAACGGAATCGTCGGCGGAACGCTGTCTTCGGCTGGAGAGGATGAAAGAATCAACATAAAAGAGAGGAGGCTGGCTGAGATCTTCTTCATACAA
>DATHPZ010000024.1:0-10710 GCA_035483355.1 Chthoniobacterales bacterium
TATTTCCTTTTTAGTCACTTCCATCTTTGTCTCTGGTTGTGACCCACACACAAATTTTCCGACAAGCTCCCTTTTTTTGCGTTCTAGGGGGGCGTTAGCCCCCAATCAGCACGAGCAACAAACTGGCGCCCGGACTTCTCTCAATACGCGGAGGTCGTGGCGATTAGTTTTCCCGCCGCTGACCTTCTGCCTGCTCTGCTGCTTTCGCTCTTCCCATAGCGAATTTCCATTAGTTCGGCTTCGAGCACTCGCTCGTAGCGTCGCTTGTGCAGCTTTTCCATGATCCCTCCAAGCCCCGTCAAATCTGAGGGCGGCTCCCGCCCGGGCGCGAGTTTCTTCTCAAACCTTCACGCGCGATTCCCCGTGGGGTGCTCCTGACCCCTGGCTCCTTGGCTCCTTGGCTTTTCACCGAGTGCCGAAGAAAATTCGGTTTTGGGCAACAAAAATCCGTTGCCATCGGCAAAAGTAATATTAGCCTCGACGAATGTCTGGTGAGGGATGGAAATGCGCGCAGATTTTTATTGCCTAACCGATCGAAGCCAATATTCTCGGGCTTTTTGAAAATGCTTGGGATGTAGCTTGAAAAAGATCCTGTTAACCTCGAACCCCGCACCAATTTTGGTTTCTGTTTTCGCGTCGGAATCTCTGCTCGCGCACCTTCAAACTGTAGTATGACGTCGCATGGCTAATATCTTTCCCCGCTGGACGAATTATCTGCCATTGAAGATCGTCTTCTGCCTTCTGGTCGCGGGGGGCGCGGTTTCAGCAGTCTACTGGTATTATTTGACGCCGGAGTACATGAGAGCAGGGTATCAACCGATTCAACCGGTGCCTTTCTCGCATGACATCCATGTGACTCAACTCGGCATGGATTGCCGGTATTGTCACTCGTACGTGGAGGTTTCATCCCACTCCAACATACCCACCACGCAGACCTGCATGAATTGCCACACCCAGGTTCAATCCAACAATCCCAAGCTGGCCGCCGTCCGGGACAGTTGGCAAAGCGGGAACCCGGTCGACTGGGTAAAAATCCACCAGGTGCCGGACTTTGCGTATTTCAATCATTCGGTCCACGTCAATCGCGGCATCAGCTGTGTGAGCTGCCATGGGCAAGTGAACCACATGGATGTTGTTTACCAAAAGGAACCGCTCTCGATGGGTTGGTGCTTGAACTGCCATCGGCATCCCGAGAATAATCTGCGGCCGGTCAACCAGGTCTTTAACCTGGATTGGAAGCCTGGCAGCGGACAGTCGCAACAGCAGATTGGTCTTGAACTAAAGGAACAATGGAACATTAACCCGCCGCAGACCTGCGAGGGTTGCCATCGGTAATGAAGACTGTTTTTCGACACCCTCGTGAGGTTTTCACAGGCAAGCGGTACTGGCGCAGTTTGGAAGAATTGGCGGATACTCCTCAATTTCGGACCTGGCTGGAGCGCGAATTTCCGTCCGGCGCCGCCGAAATGGAGTTGGACGGAGTGTCGCGCCGGAATTTCCTTCGTCTCATGGGGGCGTCAATGGCATTGGCGGGCATAGGCTTGAGCGGTTGTCGGCGGCCAGAGGCTTACGTTGTTCCGTACACGAAAAGTGTCGAATGGTTGATCCCGGGCAAGGCTGTTCTTTACACGACTTCGATGCCCGGACCTTTAGGTGGTTTGCCGCTGATTGCCACGACATACGAAGGACGCCCGACGAAGCTCGAAGGCAACCCTCTGGTGCCTTCCAGCAACGGTGGTACGGATCTTTTTGCCCAGGCCGTCGTGCTGGATCTCTACGATCCGGATCGTGCACGAACGTTTCTTTTCAATGGAACGGAAACCACGGCCCAGGAGTTTGACCATTATCTCGGGACCGTCCGAAAGGAACTCGAGTCAGGCAAAGGCGAGGGAATCGGCATTCTGCTGGATGAACAATTCTCTCCGACTCGCGATCGAATGTTGCGTTCGTTGAAGGAGCAATTCCCGCAGATCAAGTTCTACTCCTACGAACCTGTCAGTTTTGAAGAACGTGACTCGGCGATCACCTCCCTTTTCGGTCCAGATGTCGCGATTAACCCGGCATTTGCGAACGCCGATGTCATCGTTTCGCTCGATTGCGATTTTTTGGGTACCGAACAAACCTTGCAGGGTGTGCGGGACTTCAGCCGTCGCCGGCGTGTGAACGGGTCGACGGACGCAATGAATCGGCTTTACGCTGTCGAGAATCGTTTCACGACGACCGGTGGGATGGCAGATCACCGTTTTCGCTGTGCTGCGTCGCAAATTCCCGCGTTCGCGGTGCAGTTGGCGAAAAAGATAGCTGGGTCCACCAACGACCGCGTTCTCAGTGGTGTCGTGGCCGAACTGCATGACACCGGCACGCAGTTTGACGATGCCTGGCTTACGGAATGCGCGAACGATCTGGTGGCCAGAAAAGGGCGAAGCCTCGTTTTGGCAGGCAACCGGTTTCCGGCATGGATGCACAGCGTGGTGCTGGCAATGAACAACGCGCTCGACGCTTTCGGTTCCACCCTGACCTTGCTAAGCGCTCCTCGGGTCAAGGTGGCGAATCTAGGCGATTTGGTCGCTGACGCAAAATCGCACGCGCTCAAAAAGCTTTTTATCTTGAGTGGCAATCCGGTTTATACGGCGCCGGCGGATCTCGACTGGTCCGGCGTTCAGAGGTCGATCCCGGAAGTTATCCGGCTCGGGTATCATGTTGATGAGACTTCCACAGTGGCGAATTGGCAGGTGCCCGAAGCGCATTTTCTCGAAGCCTGGGGAGACCAGCGAGCGGTGGATGGCACTTACTTGCCGATTCAGCCGATGATTCTCCCGTTATTTGGCGGGCTTTCCGAAATCGATATCCTCTCCAAACTGGCCGCCCTGCCCAATGGCGTACAGGCGGTTCGCGACACCTTTAAGTCTCTTACCAAAGAGAGCGATTTCGAGTCCGCATGGACCAAATTTTTGCGAAATGGGTACGCAGAAGAGACTGTTTACGAAACCGCGAAGGTAGAGCTCAACCCCAACGCCCTTCCTGAGTTGTTAAAAAACGCGGGTCCGTTGCCCGGTCCGGTGATGCCGAGCTCGATCGAGGTCGTTTTCCCGGCGGATTATAAGGTTTACGACGGCCGCTATGCGAACAATGGGTGGCTGCAGGAGTTGCCGGATCCGATCACCAAGCTGACTTGGGACAATGCTGTTCTTCTGAGCAAATCGACTGCCAAAGCTCTCCAGGTCGACGATGGGGATATGGTGGAGATCAGCGTCGGCGAGCGAAAACTGCAGGCGCCGGTAATGGTCGCGCCGGGACACGCCGATTATTCGCTCAGCCTTTCGCTCGGTTATGGACGATGGGTGATTGGCAGGATCGGACGGGAGACTGGATTTAACGCGTACCAATTACGAACGACCAGCGCTCCTTATTATGCAACCAGAGCGACGGTAAAGCTGATCCAGAAGAACGGCCATCAGCTGGTCCAGACCCAAAATCATTACAGCATGGAGGGACGCGCCCTCGTGCGGGAAGGTACGGTCGAGGACTACAAAAAGAATCCTGGTTTCGCCAAAGCTGTCTGGATGGATGCGGAGATCCCGCCCAATATCTCGCTTTACAGTCATCCGCCGCTGAACGCGCCCAATCAATGGGCGATGTCGGTTGATCTGAACACGTGCACGGGCTGTAGTGCCTGCGTGGTGGCATGCCAGGCGGAAAACAACATTCCGATCGTCGGCAAAGAACAGGTTCACAGTAGCCGCGAGATGCACTGGCTCCGCATTGACCGTTATTTTGCGAGCGCGGATGGCGATAAGAATAACCCGCACCTTGAGGACGATCCGGAAATGGTGATGGAACCGATGATGTGCCAGCACTGCGAGAATGCGCCGTGCGAGACGGTCTGTCCGGTGAACGCGACCGTCCACAGCGAGGAGGGGCTTAACCTGATGGTCTATAACCGTTGCATCGGCACTCGGTATTGCTCCAATAACTGCCCATTCAAGGTTCGGCGATTCAACTTTTTTAACTACAACGATCGGCCGATTCTGGATCGGATCGACAAAGGACTGCCCGGGTTCCAGGGAAAATCCGAACTCTACCTCGGGCCGCTGGCGCCATGGGGCATGGCCGAGATATCGAAGATGCAAAAAAATCCGAACGTGACTGTCCGCACCCGTGGTGTCATGGAAAAATGCACCTTCTGTATCCAGCGGATCGAAACGGCGAAAATTGCCCAACGGGTCAAGGCAGGTGTGCAAGGGAATCTGACGCTTCCAACGGATTCAGTGCAATCAGCTTGCCAACAGGCTTGTCCGGCCGAAGCGATTGTCTTCGGGGACTTGAAGGATCCGAACAGCCGAGTCGCGCACCTGAGAGCGCTTCCGCAGAACTATCATCTGCTTGAATATCTTAATCTTCAGACTCGCACAGCTTATCTGGCTCGAATCCGCAACCCAAATCCGAAGATGCCAGGCGCCGGAAGAGTCGGTAGAATCAATGTGGACGAAAACGGCGATCAGAGACACGGTCTCCCTCACGCCGAGGCTACTACCAACGGAGGTAACGCGTAATGGCTGAGAGCGACGCTTCGACGACTGTTTTCGTGGAACGGATGCCACGGCGTCCGCTCGTGTGGAACAATCACTCGATGGCATGGATTTCGGATCGAATTGCCGGAATCGTGGAGAACAAGGCGCCGCGTTGGTGGTGGATCTCGATCGCGATCACCAGCTCGTTCGCCGGATTCGGAGTCTTCTGCATTTTCTATCTCTTGTTCACCGGGGTCGGTGTCTGGGGGAACAACATTCCGGTTGCCTGGGCCTGGGGTATCACCAACTTTGTCTTCTGGATTGGTATCGGCCACGCCGGAACTTTGATCTCGGCGATTCTGCATCTTTGCCGCCAAAAATGGCGTACCTCGATTAACCGTGCGGCGGAGGCGATGACGCTCTTTGCCGTCATCTGCGCGGGAATTTTTCCTGGTATTCACGTCGGCCGGATCTGGATGGCCTGGTTTATGGCGCCGGTCCCGAACCCGAACTGGATCTGGCCCAATTTTCGTAGTCCGTTAATGTGGGACGTCTTCGCGGTTTCCACTTATTTCACGGTCTCCGTTCTGTTCTGGTATCTCGGGCTGGTGCCTGATCTCGCGACGATGCGGGATCGGGCGAAGGGACGAGTGAGGCGAACGGTGTATTGGGTGCTTTCATTCGGATGGCGTGGGGGCAACAGACAATGGCGCCATTACGAAATGGCCTATCTGGTGCTGGCCGGTATTTCAACTCCTCTCGTCCTATCAGTTCACTCAACGGTGTCTTTCGACTTCGCTACGTCGGTGTTGCCAGGATGGCACACGACGATTTTCCCTCCCTACTTTGTTGCCGGAGCAATCTTCGGCGGATTTGCCATGGTGCTGACGTTAATGCTGCCGGCGCGATCCCTCTACAAGCTCCACGACGTTTTTACCTGGGATCACATCGACGTGATGTGCAAGCTGCTCCTGCTGACCGGTTCGATCGTTGGGTACGCGTATTGTATGGAATTTTTTGTGGCTTTCTATGGAGCGAATCCTTTCGAGCGCTTTGCCTTCCTGAACCGATATTTTGGTCCCTATTGGTGGGCATCCTGGACAATGTTTGCCTGTAACGTGGTGATGCCGCAGCTCATGTGGGTTCGGGCTTTTCGCAGGAATTGGGTAACGGTCTTTTTCGTTTCCATGTGTGCCAACGCAGGGATGTGGTTTGAACGCTTTGTGATATTTGTGATCTCGCTGCACCGGGATTTTCTCCCCTCCGCCTGGCGGATGTATTCTCCCACCTGGGTGGATGCATTCACCTTCATTGGAACTTTCGGAATCTTCCTGACGCTCTTTCTCCTGTTTATACGTTTCCTTCCTATGGTCGCAATGTCCGAGGTCAAGAGTGTTCTTCCGGAGTCCGATCCGCACTATCATCCGCCCGGAGCAGGAGGGGAAGAAACCGTTAAAGAGGTCCACGCATGAGTGCTTCCGCTCTCACGAAACCGGCGTTTGCGGTCATCGCGGAATTCTCAAGTGCAGCGGCTCTTTATGAGGCCGCAGAGAAAGTACGCGACGCAGGATTTAAATATTGGGATGTTCATTCGCCCTTTCCGATCCATGGAATGAACAAGGCGATGGGGCTTGGAAAATCGCCTCTGGGGTACATCATTTTTTGCGGCGGATTCCTCGGGTTTACAACAGCTGCTTTACTCGAATTCATCCCGTCGTCCTGGCTCTTTCCATTGATCGTCCATGGTAAACCGGTGAACTTTTTTACGGTTCCACCTTTTTTCCCGATCATGTTCGAGTTGACCGTACTGATTTCGGCATTTACAGCGTTTTTCGGAGTTTTCATTTTGAACCGCCTGCCTCGCCTGCATCATCCGCTCTTCGACCATGAACCCTTCAACCGGGTGACAAACGACGCGTTTTTCCTGGTCATCGAATCAGTGGACCCGAAGTTTGCCGAGATCGAAACGCGAGAATTCCTGGAAGGAATTGGCGGCGCGGAAGTCACTCTGCTTTACGCGAATGATTAAGAATTTTCTGATCGCATTTGTTTTGGTGACGATCATCACGATCGCGTTGCTCGGTTTTCAGGGACAACATCGGCAGGTACCTGGGATCGAATTTTTTGGTGACATGAAACGCCAGGATAAGTTGAAATTTCAAAAACCGAGCTCGTTTTTCGCCGATGGCCGAGCTGCGCGTCCGCCTGTCGAGGCGACGATCCCGATGGGGTACGACATTCCAGGGCATCCAATGCAGAATTCTGGAGCGCCGACGGATGATATCAATTCACCGTTGGGTGAGTTTTCCGCCGGCACCGACTATCTCAACACCGGCAAGATGGGAGATCAGTGGGGTACCGGGTTACCTTTGCCGGTAACGATACAGCTGCTTCGACGCGGCCAAAGAGAGTTCACGATCAACTGTTCGGTGTGTCACGGTGCGACCGGGCAGGGGAATGGGATCACTTCGAAATACGGGTTGCTTGGGATCGCAGACCTTCATCATGAAAAATATCTACCGATGGCTGATGGCCAGATCTTCGATACGCTCTCTCACGGCCACAATACGATGATGGCTTACGGCGATAAAGTTACCGTTAAAGATCGGTGGGCAATCATCGCTTACATTCGCGCGCTGCAAAAGAGTCAGAATGCGCGCCTGGAAGATGTTCCTGAAGATCAAAGGGCTGCGCTTGAGAACGAAGGCAAACCGCCCAATGCGCCTCAGCAACCTGCTCCGGAGCAGCCGGCAAAAACGGAGACAACGCAAACGCGATAGGACCAATGAGACACGATCATTTGACCGTCCCACGACCTGAGATTTTCGAAAGCCGAAACATCAACAGGTTCTTGCTGGCGCTCTTGGGAATCGGGACTAGCTGCTTGTTGATCACGCTCATTGTCGGTTTCGCTGCGCCTGCCGGCAGCGAACTGCGCAAACAATTCGCGTTCTCGTGGTTGTTTGCCTTTCTCTACTTCTTCACGATACTGATCGGCTGCTATTTCTGGATCATTGTCCATCATGCGACAGATTCGGGGTGGGGTGTGGTCGTCCGGCGCCAAATGGAAAATCTGGCGACGCTGGTACCCTGGATGGTCTTGTTCTTTCTTCCGCTCTTTTTTGTCCGCCGGGATATCTGGGATTGGATCTCAGCAAAGGAAAATCCGGTACTCGATCCGCATTTGAGAGATAAGCTTTCCTTTTTCGAGCTGCAGTTCGGGTCCCTGGTTATTCCCTTTTTCTGGGTCCGCGCAGTTCTTTACTTCGCTTACTTCGGCTTTGCGGCTCATTATTTCAGGCGTACTTCCGTTCTCCAGGACAGCGATGGCGATCCCAAGTGGTCGATCCAGATGCGCGGCTTTTCTTTTCCCGGGATCCTCCTTTTCGCTGCCTGCACGACCCTGATGGCGTTTGATTGGTTCTCCTCACCGGACTATCGCTGGGCCTCGACAATGTGGGGTGTGTATATCTTCGCCGGTGCGGCTGGAGCAGGGATGGCGCTGATTATTCTGGTCGTTATCACACTCAAAAATGCCGGATACCTGCAGTTTGTGAACGAAGAGCACTATCACATCATGGGGAAGTTGCTTTTCGTCTTCTCCATCTTCTGGGGATACATCGGATTTTCCCAATACATGCTGATCTGGTATGCAAATATCCCCGAGGAAACGGAGTGGTTCCTGCGACGAAACGTGGAGTCGTGGAACGTTCTCAACACTTTTCTGGTCATTGGCCGATTTTTTATACCGTTTTTTTATCTGTTGTTCCAATACACCAAGAGGAATCCAAAGTTCCTGGCCGCGATCTCCTTCTGGGTGCTGGGAATGCATGTCTTGGACACTTACGTCACCATCATGCCCTTTTTGCACCAGAAAGGGTTTGAGTTGAGTATCCTGGATTTGCTGGCGCTGCTTTCGATCGGGCCTTTCCTGGCCTTCATTTTTCTCCGGCGTCTTGGTGGCGTTTCTCTTTTCCCCGCGCGGGATCCGCGGCTGCTGGAATCCTTAAAACTGAGCAACTAACCCGATGGCCGAGCATCAACAAAAAGGCAAAAGTTCAGCCCCCATGATCCTTACCGGCCTGGTGATGATCCTGCTGTTCTGCGGCTTCGTCATTTTTCTGGTTTCGCAGGGTCAGAGCATCCCGAATATTGAGGAAGTGCATGCGCAAACGCGATTGAAAAACCTCGCGGATTTGAATAGCGAAAATCAGAAGGTCCTGACGCAATACCGTTGGGTGGACAAAAGTAAGGGGGTGGTCGGAATTCCGATCGATCGTGCGATGGACCTCGTTTTAGTGGAGTTGCAATCTATTAAACCTCACGCGGCCGGGCCGGTGAACCCTCCCGCAGCTCCACCGCCCCAGGGATCCCCGTCACCCTCGCCGAACACTCAGAAGCCGGGAGGCCAGCAATGATGCCCCGTTTTGGGCGATTCGCCGCGCCAGCAGCAGTTTTCTGTCCGATCGGGAGGGGACGGGCCGAAACTCCTGTGTGGCAGCGTTCCGATCCGGACGGTTGAGCCGCTTAAAGGATTTTAGATTTGATGAAAGAAACTGCCTTTTTACAGTCAGAGCCCGGGGCTCGAGTCGAGTCAACCTCGGATCTCAGCGAACTGTCGATCAGCGAACGGTCGATTCGGATGCCGGTCCTGTTCTTCTTCGGATCGGGAGTATTCTGGCTTGTTATTGCTTCAATTTTTTATCTGTTGAGCTCTGCCCAAATCCACGTACCAACCGCCTGGTGGACCTTCCCGGGTATTCCGTGGCTAAGCTTCGGGCGTTCCCATCCCGTTTTCCTCAATTGTTACGTTTACGGATGGGCGACCTGCAGCGGTATTGGCACCGGGATCTGGCTGCTCTCGCGCTTCAGCGCACCGCCGCTCCGCAGCCCATGGTTTCTTATTATTGCAGGCGTTCTTTGGAATATCGGGATGACGACCGGTGTCCTATCAATTCTGGCAGGGTCAACGACGGGCAGAGAGTTGCTCGAGTTTCCGCCAGAAACGGCTTTCATTTTATTTCTCGGTCTGGCGATGGTGAGCCTTTGGGCGGTTACGATCATTTTGAACAGGAAGCCCGGGACGACGTACGTTTCGCAATGGTACCTTCTGGGTGCTTTTTTGTGGTTTGCCTGGTTGTATGCGACTGCGAATTTCGCGTTGGGTTTTGCACCCGTACCCGGAGCTGCGCAGCCGGCCATCAATTGGTGGTACGTTGGCGGTTTAGTCGATCTCTGGCTCACGCCGATTGCCTTGGCTACGGCGTACTATCTGATTCCAAAACTCGTCGGACGTCCGATTTATAGTTACAGACTCGCACTCTTAGGCTTTTGGGGTCTCGCGTTGTTTGGCGGTTGGACCGGAATGACCCATTTGATTGGTGGACCGCTTCCCGCCTGGATGATCACCGCCAGCATCGTGGCAAAGGTGTTGATGCTGATTCCTGTATTGGCCGTGGGAGCGAATTTTCATCTGACAATGAAAGGCCATTTCGGAGGCTTGCGCGACAATCACGGGCTACGCTTTATCGTGACAGGCACGGTGATTTACACCGCTTACGCTTTTGCCGGAAGCATTATTTCAACTCGGTCGATCGCTCAGTTTACGCAATTTACGTTCGTTACGGTGATCCAGAATCAGCTTGGTCTGTTCGGCTTCTACAGCATGATCTTATTTGGCGCCGTTTATTATATCGTGCCCAGGCTGCTGAAAAGAGAGTGGCTCTTTCACAAACTCATCGAGGCGCATTTCTGGCTGCTCGTCGTCGGACTCGGATTGCTGCTTCTCGATCTGACGATAGGCGGGCTGATTCAAGGGTTTGGGTTGGAGGATCCTCAGGTTCCCATGATAGCGGTGAACGATTTGCTTGAACCCTTTCTGGCGATTCAGAATTTCACGGCGCTTTTGCTGGTGGCCGCGAATTTAGGGTTTGCGATGGCGTTTACCCTAATCCTCCTGATTTCGACGCCCGCCAGACAACGCCGGATCGCGATCGAACAATCAAACGAGGCTTCCGAGAATACTGAGGCAGAGGTGAGTGTGGCGTGAACAAAATAAACGGACTGTTTTTTGGCGTTTTTTTCCTGTTCGGGATTTCCTGGCTCGGACTCGTGGCTTACCCGTACCTGACTTTTGCCGGTTTGCGGCAAAGTAAGGACGATGCAACAGGTGCCTTAGCGCCGCAAGGAAACCCTGGAA
>DATHPZ010000025.1:0-13645 GCA_035483355.1 Chthoniobacterales bacterium
AAACCGGCGCCAAAAACATACGTCGTTTTAACGCCGGGTCCCTCACACGACGAAGCCCTGCAGGGGGGCAGAAAGCGGATACTCAATACCGTATTCGACCGTAGTAACGATCACCGATCTTACGCCCATCCAGGGCGTACCCTTTTAATGGATGTCCCCGGCGTTGAAACGTCGGGCTAAGGCCTAAAGCCCGTGCGGGGCAAAGATCATCCCAAACGTTGTCTTAGTGCCATTCGCGTTTGTCCTTGATGCATTTTGTCCACCTGACCAATGTCAAAACCGCCGGAACCCCGAAACGTCTCATTCCGCGGGCAATTCGACAACCATTTCAGTGTAACTCTTTCCATCACTCTCGGCATAAATTCTGCCCTTCATCCGAGCTAGGTCGCCCCTCGCCTTGAAGAGACCCAAACCAAATTGATCCCGTTGCCGACGGGTAGTGAAAAATGGATCAAAGGCCCGTCGCATCACCTCCGTCTTCATCCCGTGCCCGTCGTCCCGGAATTTCAGTTCAACCAGTCGGGACTGCACCCGCGCCGTAACAATGACGGCTTTCACGTTCGCTTCACTCGCGTTTCGAAGAATCTGCTCAACAATTTCTTTCGATTTCCGGCGATCTACCTGAACCTTCAACCGCTCGTCGCACTGTTTCACCATCGATAAACCGTGAGGAGACTGCAACGGTTCGAAGAGTTCAGAGAGCGCAACGGACTCCAAACGAAGCGGCGTGATTCGACTCACGGAAGCGGCTTCGTCGAGGCATCGCGACAAAAGCTCAGCCGCTCGAGACATTTGTTGCAGAGGTTGTAAAATGTCCGGTTTAAGATTCGGCTCGAGCAGCAATAGCCCGGAATGCCCGGAGAGAACCGTGATCACGTTATTCAGTTTGTGAATCAAGCCCACAATCAAAGAAGCATAATAGTCTGCCGTGTAGCCTTCTTCCTGCACGTTAGTCGGCTGTACCTTCTCCTCCACAAACGAACTCCCAATTAATGATTTAATGAACGTCCTAATACCTAGTGTTCCCGGACTCTGACTTTCACAAGACTACGACTTCCTGGATTTAAATCAAAGCGAGAAACCCGCGGTTTGCGCCGATGGGTGCCAAGCTCAGGAGATTTTGGGACGATTTAATGGCCCGCAGGGGCGGCAAAAGTTGAGGACAGGTAATCCAGCTGTTGGCAATTAAATTCGGCGCTCGAACGCCGAGGACATTTCGGCCAAGGGCCTTTTGAGATACCAATCTTCGAAATGATTCAGTAGCTCCGCCGCCAACACGGCTCTCGAGACCCGACCCTGGGTAAATTGCTCGAGGGCCGCCGTCGGATATTCGTCGAGCAACGGTGCTGATCGCACATTGAGCCCGATCCCCAGCACTTGAAAATCCCAGGTGTTCGAAGTTTCCAGCAGGAACCCAGCCAGCTTGCCGCCTCCCAACATCAGATCATTGGGCGGCTTGATCCGCACCGTTTGCTCAACCCATTTTTCGACGGCTTCGGCAGAGGCGACAGCTGCTGTCTGGACCAGCCGCGGCCATTGACTGGCCGGCATCCGGGTGCGGAGGAGAATCGAAAACCAAAGGCCGACGCCCGCTGTTGATACCCATTTCCGACCACGAGTCCCTCTCCCACCGGTCTGACTTTCGGCGAAGATCACCAGACCTTCACCGGCGCCGGCAAGACCAGCTTGCCGAGCTCGATCGTTGGTGGAAGACGTTTCTCGAAAAACCAAGACATCCCGACCGATCGTCTTCGTCTGAAGTCCCGCCAGGATCATCTCGGGAACCAGTGATTCCGGCTCCTTGACCACACCGATTGTCTCTTCGGTCCTGCGGAAAACAAGTCCGCATTGCTGGAGGCACTCGATCAAAGGCGGTAACTCAGCGGATCCGATGCCCGTTTGCTCCAACAATTTCCCGAGTTCAATCGCTTTTCCGGCCGGCAACAGCCGGCGAAGCAGTTCGATTTCTCTCGGATCACGCATGCAACAATTCCAGAGAGAAATCAATTGCCCTGGCTGAGTGCGTCAGTTGCCCGACCGAAATAAAATCGACGCCGGTCTCAGCGATCTGGCGGACGGTCGCCCGAGAAACGCCGCCACTGGCCTCAAATTTCACTCCTGATTTCCGTAGCGACACGCAGGCTCGCAATCGGTCCGGAGACATGTTGTCGAGCAGGATGACATCGATCCCGTCCAAATTGACAAAGTCGCGCACCTGATCAATCGAATCGGCCTCTACTTCGATCAAAATTTTGGGGTGGATCCGGCGAATCGAACGAATTGCCTCCTGGAGCTCTGGTTGGGCCAGGAGATGATTGTCCTTTACCATGACGCCGTCGTAAAGACCCATCCGATGATTCTGCCCTCCCCCGGCTCTTACCGCGGCCTTTTCCAGCGCCCGAAGGCCAGGAGTCGTCTTTCTCGTATCCAGAATGGTGACTCCCGTGCCATGCACAGCCTCAACGAACTGAGCCGTCAAGGTTGCGACTCCGGAAAGACGCTGAATAAAATTCAGCGCAACGCGTTCGCCGGTTAGAATCGTGCGGGTAAAACCGGTCAACTCGATCACCGTTTCGCCGGGATTCACGGCAGATCCATCCGGCCTCAAGATTAAAAGCTCCAGTCGCGGATCAAGTTTCCGATAGATTCTCCGGACAATCTCCACACCGGCAATCACGCAGGCTTCCTTGGCGAATATTCGACCTTTCGAAACGCGCGTCTCCTGGATAAAAAAGAGGGAGGTCAGGTCGCCACTGCCGACATCTTCGGCCAGAGCGATATCGACTGGATCCATCAAAGAGGTTTCCACGTCCAGACGCTACCCCGGTTAGGACTCCGCGCAATGGCCACCGAAGCACGCCGGTCAACTTAAGGAATCGCCAGGTCTCAGTTTTGGCTGACAGGGAGACTCATCACAAAAGTGGCGCCTGCGCCTGGGCGGCTCTGGACCGCGATCGACCCCCCATGTGCTTGCACTGTGTGTTTGACGATTGATAAACCGAGACCGGTGCCTCCCGCGTCTCGCGACCTGTCTTTGTGAACCCGATAAAACCGCTCGAAGATATGAGGCTGGTCGCTCAGGGGGATACCAACGCCATCGTCGCAGATACGGACGGTAATGGTCGTCGCGTCGCTGGAAGCATCAACGCTGACTCTGGCGCCCGCTTTGCCGCTATGCTTCAGAGCATTGTCCACCAGATTGTAGAGAGCTTGCTCGATTCGGAATGCATCAGCCTCGATTCGCGGCAGATGCTTGGGAATGGTCGCGGTCACCGCCGCGCCGCTCTCGCAAATACGCGAATCCAATTGCTCCAGAACACGGTGAACGCTCTCCGACAAATCGACCGGCTCAAAATGGAGACTGATTCTCCGGGACTCCAATTCGGATAGCGCCAGGAGATCTTCGATCAGCAGGTTCAGCCGCTGCGCATGTTTGTGCATCGTCCGCAGAAAGCGCAGATTGGTCTCGCGATCGTCCGTTCCGTCAATGAGCGTTTCAAGATAGCCGGTAATAATCGACAAGGGGGTTCGCAGCTCGTGAGAAACATTGGCCACAAATTCTTTCCGAACCGCCTCTAACGACCGGATCTGGCTGACATCGTGAAAAATCACCAGTGCCCGGGCCCGCGACTCCGGTTCACGTGAACGAAGACTGACAGAGGTGATCTGGAAATATTTCAGCTGGAACTGGTCTCCGTCCCTGATCTCGACCGGCAACTCGGCCGACTGCGGTTCCCCGGTATCCAGCGATTTTCGAATGACCTGGTGCACCAAGTGGTTGCGGAAGACTTCCATCACCGTTCGATCCATCGGGGACTTGGGCAAAGAGAACATCTGCCGCAGACGTTCATTTGCGAGTTGGATCTGCATTTTGCTATCCGCGATCAAAACACCCTCCACCATGCTGGCCAGAATCGCCCGCAGACTGAAATCTTCGTCCGCGATATGTTGCGCGATCTCGCGTTGTCGCCGCGCAATTTCTTTCAGGTCGTCGTGTATTTCCCGCACGACGCGCGGGCCTGGAACCTCAGGAGAAAGTGTTCCTTCCGCAAGCAGACGGCGCACTTCGCGGCGCAAAAAAAGCACGCGACGCCAAAGAGTCATTGCCACCACGCCGAGGATGCCTAACGAGATCAGCCAGAGAATCAACCACCCGATTGTCACGCTCGATGATTAACAAGAAATCTGTAACCCTCTCCTCGCATCGTGACTATTCGATCGGCGGCTGGACCTAGCTTTTCACGAAGCCGCCTGACGTGGGTATCGACCGTACGCGTATCGATGACATTTTTGTAACCCCAAACATCCTGCAAAAGCGTCTCTCTGGAGAGAGTCCTGCCTCGATGCTCAACGAGCGCGGCGAGCAATTTGAATTCTGTGGTCGTGAGATCCAATCGCCTGCCGCGAATGGTGATCTCGTAATTTCCCTTGTCCACGCGGAACTCATCCACGATCAGAACAGACGAATTCCGGACGACTCGCAGTCGTCGAAGCAAGTTCTGTACGCGCAAAACCAATTCGCGCGGGCTAAACGGCTTCGTAATATAGTCGTCCACTCCCAGCTCAAGGCCCGCGATCCGATCTGGTATCTCGGCCTTGGCAGTCAGAATCAGGATCGGAATAGCTGCGGTTGCGTCCGCTTCGCGGAGAGCCTTGCAAACCTCGATACCGGTCATCTGAGGCAGCATGATATCAAGGACAATTGCATCCGGCCGCGACTGAGTGGCAGTAGCCAGGCCAGCGGGTCCATTCAACGCTGTCAACACATCGAATCCCGCCCGGCGAAGATGGTATCGGACCAAATCAACGACATCGGGTTCATCTTCGACAACTAGAATCACGTCCGTCATTGGCAGGAGCAAAATAACGAATGCCGCCCAAGAGGCCAGTCCAAAAAAAATGATCCGGGCTGCGCACGCCAAGGAGTAGAAGTCGAGAGATTCGTGCGCAAACCCGAATCGCCTTAACCGAAGAATATAGACAGGCCACGTTCTCCGCTGTTCAAAAGTTTCTCACTTTCTCCGCAATTTTATCAGTGTGCAGCAGGTTCAAAACGGTTTACTCTTCGATTTTCCTACTTAACTTGTTCGTAGCGTGCGACTTCCGACAACTGATGCTGATTTATCAGGTTAGACAAACGAGCAAATAGGCCTTCTCGGTCTGCCAGATGATCGGAATCACATAGTTGCGGCTGTCCGGCGGAAATTGAAAGTCAACGTTGCCACCGGTCGAAACAACCGGGACCGAGATCAAAAAGTCTCTTCCGAACTCCTCGCGGGCGTTGCCGCTTAGCGTGTTGGCAATTTCTCCTACCAGGTCGCAAATCAACTCGCCGTTAATTGGAGCTTCGTTGAGGAATCGCAAAATATTTTCCAGCATCACCCCATTGGCGGTAAAGCAAACCGCGCCGTGCGCTTTACCGGAAATACCGATAATCCCGGTATATTCCAGAAACGGCTTTTCCTCGTCTTTGATAAAAGGTGGTTCGATGACGACCCTAAGATCCTTCTTCAGGGATTCAAAATATCGCCGGACACCGGTGATAAATACCTGAATATCCTGGTCGTTCATGCGGCTTCAGTCCTCGATGAGCAACTCAAAGGCCTCCCTCAGCTCCGATGGATTAATCGGCTTACAAAGAAAGCCGCTGGCGCCCCTCTTGATCGCATCAATCGCCGTGGCTTTATCGCGCAATGCCGAAATAATCAGGACGCGGGCCTCCGGGTTGATCTCAATGAGCTTGTCCAAGCATGTCAGGCCGTCCATACCGGGCATGGTAATATCCAGCGTTACCACATCGTGCAGTTTGGCTCCATACAATCTCACCGCGTCTTCCCCGGTCGCGGCTTGATCCACCTCCGTGATTTCTCCAGACTCCAGATCTCGTTCAATTGCCCTTCGGACTACGCTCGAGTCATCAACGATAAGAAGTTTCATGCCACCGGGATTTCTAATCGAAACTCACAAAATTGACCTTGTTTGGAGGAAACGTTCAGCACGCCGCCCATTTTTGCGGTCAAATCTCTCACGGCATCCAACCCGACACCGCGACCGCCATCCATCGTCGGTCGATCCATGGTAGTGAAGCCGGTTTCGAACAAAAGATTGTTTAACTGCTGTTGTGTCCAAGCTTCGATACTATTCACGCTAGCATAACCCAGTTGCACCGCACGACGCCGCAATAGTTGATAGTTAATCCCGCGCCCGTCGTCACGCACGGCCAAAATAATTTTTCTCTCATTCTCGGTCAGGCGATAGGCATAAATTTGTATTTCACCGACCGGATGTTTTCTTTCCGCCAGCCGTTCGGAAGGGGATTCGATTCCGTGCAGGACCGCGTTCCTGACCAACTGGGTCATCATCATCTGAATCGGCTCGCGCAAAGGATTCGGCAAACGAGCGAGACCATCCTTGATCTGAAGATCCACTCGAACTTGTTTCCCATTTCGCTGCGCAATCTCGCCAGCGAGCTCAACCAGCGGCGCAAAATCGGTCTGAGCGCCTTCTCCGGCATCTTTTCCGAAGACCGTTTGCATCGACAGCAGCCGGCCAATCAAATCGTGGGTCATGCCAATCTGATCCAGGAGCGAGGCCAAACCGGTGGTGATCGGCAAGAATTGTTCGCCACTAAGCGCCGAACCACCGCGCACCGTGGCAATCTTTTCCTCGAGCCGGTTCGCCAGATCTTCAAAATAAGAAAGCCGAAGCATCGCAGCGTTTCCTTTGATCAGGTGAATCGATCTGGAAATCTTTTGCAGCAACCGCAGGTATCGGTCGGAACGCTCGGCGCTCGACTCACCGGCGTGACTTCCAAATTGCTCCGCCTCCAAAAGATCCAGCATCACCGTCACCTCGGATTTGGCGTGATTCAGGAATTCGGCCAGAATCGGGGGATCCAGGTGCATGATCCCAAACAACATTTCAATCTGGGATTTAGCCTTCGTCTCGTTCTCGGTGATTTTTCTCGTCAGCGCAATCCGAGAGGTTGAATCGAGCACCGTCACCATGATTTGGGTCGTCCTTCCCCCTTCGACCACCCGGTTAAATTTGAATTCCAAAAATTTGCTATACTGTGCCCCCTTTGGTCGAAGCTCCTTATACTCGATTTCACCCAGCGGGTTGGTTTGCTGAATCAGCTTTTCCTTGATGCGAGGATTTAATAACAGTTCCAGATAATGCTGCGTCGCCACTAATGTTTCTTCGTTGATGACCGGCTGCAGCCCTGAATCCGGCGCGGGCCGGAGAAGATCGAGAAAGAAGATACCATCAATTTTTCGCTGAAAGATCTCCTGGGTGATTTTAGAGTATCCGGGTTGAATGATGAAATCAGGACCCATCAGGAACAGGCCCTCGTTGACCGTCTCGAGGATCTTATGCACATGGCGATTCCGCTCTTCGACTTGATCGATCATGTAATTGAACCGCTCCGCCAAAAACCCGATTTCATCTTTGCTGGAGATCGGCGCCCGGGCCGCCAGATCGCCGGACCCAATTCTTTCCGCCGTATTGACCAACTGAACGATCGGCCGGGAGAGCAGATGCCCAAACGCCAGGGCAGCAAGAATGGCGACGATTAAGATGACAAAGCCGCCAAACGCTATCAACCGGGTAAGATGCACCGCCGGCGCGAACGCTTCATCGGTGCTGATGGTAATGACTAATCCCCAGTCCAGGCCCGCGGTTCCCAGCTGCTCGTACACCCCAAGTGATTCCCGGCCGATATCATCAAAGAATGTTACTTCGCCTTCGTTTGATAGGACCTGGTCCGAATAAATGTTCTCGACGGCCTTGTTATGTAATGGACCGCCAAGAACCGTAGTAAGCGGTCCCGGTGAACCGTCCGGTTCGAAAGACAACGACTTCATCTTCGCCGGCATTTCTTTCACGAAACGCGATTCTGTGCGCATCTTCAGGTCCGGTCCCACGATATAAGCCTCTCCGGTTTCGCCCAGGCCTACCGCGGCCCAGCGGCCTTGAAAGGTCACCAGGTCAGTGAACGTGCTACTCGCAATCTTGTGCACCACCACTCCCAACCGGCCGCCTAACCGATTATTAATGGGACAGCTCAAAAACAGCATCGGGGATCCGTACGCACCCGGATAACGTTCAAGATCAGTAATCACCACGTCATCACCCGAAGTACGGTCCCCGGAAGGACTAGATCCGTACCATGCACCCATGAATACTTTCTTTAGCGCTGAATGGGATCGCCAGCCTGTGAAAACGTTCGTTCCGAAGTCCCAGCTCTTTTCGAAGGTGTAGACGACATTGCCAAGATCATCGATTAACATCAGATCGAAGTAGCTGTTTCGCCGGACGACCGTCTCAAACAATCCATGATACCGGTCCATCGCCCGAGCAAACATCGTCTTGGAAAAGGCGTTCCGAAAATCCACCGGAAGATTCGCGTTTTTCGAAATATCCAACACCGAATTTTTCTGGAATTTCAATCCCGGACTGGCGGGATTTTTCAGGATGTAAACATATTGCAAAATCGCTGCCACCGGGCTGAGGTCGCTGAACTCATCGAAGCTGCCCACCGTTTCACCGAGACTCCGCAAATCGCTCATCGGCCCGCGCTCGTACGCGTCACGGAGACTTTGCCGGACCTCGCTGAGGAACGCGGGATCCACTTTGAAACCCGCTGCATCGAGATCCTCAATCAAATGCTCGTAGCCGGAAGACAATTCGGTTACCGCGTAGCGAACCGTCTGCAATTCAGCTTGGGCGGTCACATCTCGACGCTGCTCCGCGAATAACGTGTTGATTGCTTGGGACAAAGAAGTTCTTAGCGATTGGAAGCCATCCAATCTTGCCTTTCGAAGCGCGATTGCTGATAAAAAAAACGCCGTAATAGCGAGCGCCGCCAGGATCAAAAAGCCGATCCCTGTCGTAAAAAGCAGCAGCTTCGATCGGATCGTCAGCCCACGCGAACCCAATAATTCGTCGCTCTCCCTCTTGGGAGCCTCCGTGTGCGTTCCCATTTCGCCGCGCGCGCTCATCGTGCGAAATCGGCTGGATTTAATTTCTCGATCGGTTTCGCCCGACCGTGCTCGATCTTCGTCAGAAAAACCTGATGAGTTCCCTGTCGAGTTTCCGGTGAAAAATGAATCCCAAACGATTTGAAGTCGACCGTAAGATGCTCCAAGGCATTCACCAATGAATCCTCGGTCAAACCCTGACCGGCCCGTCGCAATCCGTCCACCAGGACCCGGCTGTTCAAGTAGCCTTCCAGACCCATGTACGTATAATCCGTTATCCCGATAAAGCGCATGTCCGCCTGGTATTCGTGGACCAGCGGCGAAGAATCGTCATAAGGAGACGGTACCACCTGGGAAATAATCACTCCCTCCCCATCCTCAGCGAGGTACTTGATGAGCGGTTCCGTGCCGACGATAGAAACATTGCAGAAAACGGTGTTCTTCAACCCTATTTGTTTCGCCCCTCGAATCAAATCTGCGCATGGTTTGTACGACCCAAACAGGATGACCGCATCCGGTTTGGCCTTGGCGATATGATAAAGCGCCTCGGACGCTTTGACCGAATTACGGACGTATTCGCCCTCGCCCACCAGGACCAAACCCCGGCGTCGCAATGCTTCAACGACCGCGACCCGGCCTGCGTCGCCGAAGCTGTCATCTTGACGAAAGAGGGCAATTCTTTTGCAGCCAAGGTCTGCCAAAAGGTGGGACACCAGCGTCTCCGCCTCCTCTCCGTAACTTGCTCGCGTATTGAAAATCAAGCGCTGCATGGGTTGGCGAAAGATTGCTGCGCCGGAAATCGGGCCGACCAGGACTATATTGGCCTCGTTGACCATTGGGATGATGGCCCGGCAAGTGGGCGTTCCGAGAAAGTCCAGCAGCGCGAAGACCTTGTCCCGATCGATGAGGCACTCGGCGTTGCTCACCGTCTCCACCGGTTCGTAATGGTCGTCGTAGTCCACTAAAACCAATCGTCGCCCGGCAACTCCTCCCTCCTTATTGACTCTGGTAAAGTATGCCTCGCACCCTCGCCGCACTTCAATTCCCAGCAATCCGATGCGACCAGTTTGCGCGTTCGACATCCCGATCTTGATTTCACCACCCGACAGCGGATGATCATGGGACAAAAACTGCGCGTCTGCTCGTTCGCCTGAAAGCGTTAGAACTGCCAGGACTCCGATCAGTCGCAGACCCACAGTTCGAAACGATTTACCGTCCACATCTCACTTCCACCGGGCCGGCCAGAGGCGGCGACTCTGCAAATTGCTCTCTTTTCAAAATCAACGCTGGACCATAGTTGATCGGGACGTGATTGCAATGATTCTCCATGGCTTGGGCTGCACACGGAAGCGTCGAACCGCCAACCCACCGGTGTCCGCTGAAAATCTGCTTGGCTGGACCCGAACTTGCGCTACGTTCTTTTTCCGCGTCCGCATGGTGGTCGTAGCTCAATGGTAGAGCCCCGGATTGTGGTTCCGGATGTTGCGGGTTCAAATCCCGTCGGCCACCCTTCCTTTTTTGTCGCCCCCTAGAGGAAGGTCTTCCCGAAAATACCCCAAAACACGCGAACTCTCTCGATTCCGGGCGATAACGGGCGATAATTTGGCTTTACTCCGTATCTTCGGGCGTTCTTAAGTAAGGTATGGGACGCCCCCCAAAGACGAAGCTCTTCGAATACCAAGAAACCTCCGTCAACGGAAAGGCCGGTTTCATGATCCAAGGCCGTCCTACCGGCAAGCGGGAACGCTACTATTTCCGGACCGAAAAAGACGCCAAGAAAGCCGCCGCCGATCGCAATCGACAGATTACCGCTTTCGGTTCGCAAACCGCCCTTCCCGATGCCGACCGGGTTATGGCGGCGGAGTGTATAAAAATACTGTCACCGTTCGGAAAAACGCTTTACGACGCTACCAATTTCTACAGGGATTACTTAGAGAAGACTTCCTCTTCCATCACAGTATCGAAACTTTGTGGAATCGTTGGTGCGGAATTTGAAAAACGACTCTCAAACCGAGGAGCAACGCTTCGACATAAAAGGACGATGGATTCGTGCCTTAAAAAGTTCGAAGCCCGCTTCGGATCTTCTCGGATTAAGACCTTAAGCGGCAGCGAGATCAAAGAGTGGTTGGCGGCGATTCCCAATATAAAGGTCAAAACCCAAAACAACCTTTTGGGGTACATCCGCAATGTCTATGGTATCGCCTTGGAGAAGGGTTTGATCAATGAAGATCCCTTCCAGCACGTTAAAAGCTTCCCTCAAAGTGAAAAGTTCGAGAAGGAACCAACGCCACTGACCCCAGAGGAAGCGAAACGATTACTGGATGCTGCCGAGCCTGAAATCCTCCCCTTTATCGCAATCGGGCTTTTTGCTGGACTTCGAACCGCAGAACGGGACGAGTTGAATTGGCGCGACATTCATCTCTCCGGCCCGGAACCTGAAATTGACCTTGAGAAGAAGATTTCTAAAACCGGTCGTCGCCGATCCGTTCCGATCCAACCGGCGCTTAAAGCCTTCCTAGAGCCTTACGCTCGAACTGAAGGCCGAATCATTCCTCTAACCTGCAATGGTAAGGTGTCGTATCAGAACGCGTGGGAACGAGCAGTGAAGAAAGCCGGACTTTGGCCGTGGCCCGAGAATGCGCTTCGTGATTCGTTCGTTTCTTATCGTTACAAGACAACCGGTTCGGCAGAAATAACGTCCCAAGAAGCCGGACACAGCGTCGGCA
This sequence comes from Chthoniobacterales bacterium, assembly GCA_035483355.1. Lineage (GTDB taxonomy): Bacteria > Verrucomicrobiota > Verrucomicrobiia > Chthoniobacterales > JAFAMB01 > JAFAMB01. Next base: position 11,708 of record DATHPZ010000025.1, read on the forward strand.
TCATGTTTGCCAAGTACCAAAAGAAGATAACGAAGGAAGCGGCAAACAAATTCTGGGCCATCCGGCCCTGAACCCCGTTCAATACGCCTACAGAATGGAAGACTTGAACGATTAGGGCCGAACGGTAACCTGCGGCATTTCAACAAGATTAGGAGGCGCATCGCCGTGCGAATCCGGATCTGAATCTATAGTCCTTCGGTGGTGATCCTTGAAACACTTCCGCGTATATATGCGGCCAAGCACGATTGTGAAGAAGATTGCTTATGCATGACTGAGTCACGCCGTAAATCTCGGCAATTTCTCTCTGTAGTACATCTTCCTTGACGAGATTGAATATCTCCCGAACCGCTTCGTCAGTAAGAACAGCATTGCTGTTTCTTTCTCCATTCCACATTTTATGAGCTTTCATGTGTTCCCTCCTCGTGAGGGCCTTTAGATGGTCTGGGTTAACGCACTGAGGATTCTCACAGGTATGATGAACAACGTGCCTATCTGGAATCGGACCCTGAAACACTTCGAACGCGATCTGGTAAATCGCACGTCTGACTCCATCTTTTGTTCGTTTTCGTCTGTATCTTACCGGAGGACCGCACCAACGCCAGCAACCCGAGCGGTTAATATCAAATTCAATGTTCTGACGAAAATACGCTTCAAGAGTATCCCGGTTATTGAAATGTGAGTTCACTCCGAGAAGTACCGCTGACCGCGTAATGTATGAGGAAGCTGACTTAACGATCATCGCGGCGATCGCCTCGTCTGCGCGGCGACTTGCAGGAACAAACGATCAAAACCGGTGTACGGCGATGATCATCGACCTTTTCTACTGATTGTGTTCGTAGCTATACTTTTTGTTTAGATAATCAGCCGAGAAAAAGCTCCCCGTCGCACTCTTTCGTCCTCGGGCTATTCGGATTTCTGAAACCTCACGAAATGTATACTGTATGGAAACGATCGATTTAACCGACAGATTCGATAAAGAGAGGATCGCCCAAGGTTGGAAGTCGGCTGAACATTCAATAAATCAGGGATCGACCCTTTCGTTCGGAGACGTTTTGGCGTCGAGTTGCCGCTTTTGGAACGAGCGCCGACTGAAATTGTTCATCGTCGGCTGGATCTAACCGATTACTGACTCTTGATGATCGATCTTCTTCTACAGCTTGCTTATGTCGCGTTGGTGCTGGCGGTGATTTCACTCTTCGTCTGCACGCTGCCGGTCTGGTTGATCGTGTTGGTGGTCGTGCTTTTGCTGCGGTGATTGGGTCTTCTCCGAGGGAGCGAAATGAAACTACTCCTACACGATTTAGAAGAGAGGCGTCATGACGGAAAAAACAGCACTTTTCAGGCGACTGGAAAGTTTTTGAAAAACTCATGGTGGCGGCGAATGCTGAAGCAACCGTCGCGGTCGCGTATCTGACCGAAAAAGAAAGTTCCGAGAATTTTAGGGAGGCCGTGGAAGTTTTAGCCAAGGAGAGCGAGCACCTCCGGCGAAAGGTGGCGTGTCTTTTAGATGCGGCTGGAAATGAAAATTTGGATTTATGAGTTTATGAAGCGCCCTCGAATTTTTGGAGAACTAGCTGCTGTGACACTGCCGTGATCTAACACGACGCTCTCTCGCTGTCAGCCATTCGACGTTTTCCAAACAATAGCTGCCGTCGCTATCCTTTAGGTGCAGGTGGTGTTTGCGACTGGGTCGCGCCGGAATATCCTGCGCAAACGCACGAAATGAATTTCTCCAGCGATCACACATGGTTACGCCTCTGGCTCCAAAGCGAGGATAGTCCCGCGAGTTTTCATTGTAACAGCGTCGTTTTAACGTTTCCCAAATTCTGTAGAGGATGATCAATGTCTCGGATCTCCTTCTGCTTTCTTTGTGCAGAAAGCTCTCTGTCCAAACACCCGCCACTTCGCGATTCTTGCGACTTTAATTTTCCTGCGGGA
>DATHPZ010000026.1:0-18424 GCA_035483355.1 Chthoniobacterales bacterium
AAAGATTACCGGCAAAGCTGTCGCCTGCTGGCCGATTGCAAGTCCGGCAATGATATTGGTTGCGTGACCCGTCTCTGACGCGAGGGCAATCCTCCGAACGGGTTTGAAAGCGGTCGAAGTGTAGTAATTGGTGATGGCCACAATGACCCCTGTCATCGCGAGCCCAATCAGCGTCGCCAGATACAGTTGCCCGGACGTGTAAGTGGATTGTCCCACCTGAATCGTGGCGGGAAATAGCAGGATCGTGGCAGGCAAGTAAAGAATTGCAGAAACGAGTGCGTTCACGCCCACCGCTTCCACCAGAACTTGTGTCGGGCTGGTCTTTCGGATGCCCACCCACCAGATCGCAACAATCGCGCCGATGACCGAAATCCCACCCAGCAGAAAAGGATAAACAATTGCCTCCGGCGAATTTTGAATCGTGAGAGATCCGATCAGCATCGCTCCAATGATGCTGACCGCGTACGTTTCGAAGACATCCGCCGCCATCCCGGCACAGTCGCCGACGTTGTCGCCCACGTTGTCCGCGATCGTCGCGGGGTTCCGAGGATCATCCTCTTCGAGCTGACTTTCGATTTTGCCGACCAAATCCGCGCCGACATCCGCCGCCTTGGTATAAATGCCGCCGCCTAGCCGCGCAAAAACGCTGATCAGACTGGCGCCCAGTGCCAGGCCAACCAGACTGTTGACGGCCCTTTCCTGACTCCCCAGGATCGCCTCTCCAATTTTGTAGTAGAGTCCAACCGAAAGCAAAGCCAGGCCGACAACCAGCAACCCGGTCACGGCTCCCCCGTTAAACGCGACTCGAAGCGCCGCATGCTTTGAACTCATGGCGGCTTGCGCCGTGCGGGAGTTCGACAGCACAGCGATACGCATACCGATATATCCCGCCGCCATCGAACAGGCGGCCCCGATAAGGAAGCCGACCGACGTGTAAAATCCTCTGGCAAAAATCAGGATTACGAAAATCACGGCCGCGATCAAACCGACGGAAACGAGCTGCCGGTGCAGATACGCCTTGGCCCCTTCTTCCACTGCGCTGGCGATCTGGATCATTCGGTCGTTGCCTGGCGAGCAGGCAATCACCAATCGAACTAGATAGTACGCAAAGCCAAGACCCACGAGCGCACACAGCAGCGCCAACCACACACCAGAACCCAAAAGAAAAGTTGAAAGAACAGGGAACATCATAATTAAACGTCAAAGTGGAATTAGTGGCTGACCAACTGCACTTTTGCAACGTGCAACGCAATCATTTTCTCACGTCGTTCAGGATTGCCTTCTGAACGTGAAGACGGTTCTCGGCCTGATCGAAGATGGTCCCGGCATGCTTTTCCAAGGTCTCAGCGGTGATCTCTCTTCCGCGATACGCCGGTAAACAGTGGAGCACCAGTGCCTTGGAAGCCGCTCTGGTCACCAGCGACTCATTGACTTGAAATGCACTAAGTTCCAGGAGACGACGAGCGCTCTCTTCTTCGAAACCCATACTTACCCAGACATCGGTGTAGAGAACGTCCGCCTGATCAGCGCCGGCCATCAGGTCGTCGGTCACGAAGATTTTTCTGTTGGCCAGCTTCTGGAGCAGAGAATCCGCAGGACGATAATTTTCCGGAGCTGCAATTCGAAGTTCGAATCCAAGCCGTTCGGCCGCCCAGATCCACGAGTATGCGACATTGTTCCTTCCATCGCCGATAAAGCAGATCTTGAGATCGTCCAGGCTCCCTCTTTTTTCCAGGATGGTAAAAAGATCAGCCAGGATCTGGCAGGGATGCTCATCGTCGGTCAACGCGTTAATTGTCGGAATCTGACCGTATTCAGCGAACTGCTCGACATCAGATTGCGCAAACGTTCGTATCACCGCGCCATGAACCATGCGGCCCAGGACTCGGGCCGTATCGATGATCGGTTCGCCTCTGCCCAGTTGAATATCGTCCTGCGAAAGGAAGATGACGCTTCCTCCCAATTCACGAATGCCAACTTCAAAACTGACTCGCGTCCGTGTCGACGGTTTGCTGAAAAGCAAGGCCCACGTTTGCCCACGCAGGACCGGTTCCGATGCTCTACCGCGGTTTGCTTTGAATTGGGCCGACGACTCCAGCAAAGCCGTCAAGTGTTCCGCGCTCTGCGATTCAATCGAAAGAAATTGCTTCATAGGAAGGGGGGTGACCATCAAGGGTGAAAATCTCACCGGCCAAAGCGCTCGTGAGATTATCGCGCTAGGCAAACGTCATCGGCGAGGATGTATTTCATCCAGGGTCTCAGCGAGAATAGTTATGGCCTCATCAATTTCAGCTCGAGTGACGTTGAGCGGTGGCAACCACCGAAGCACCGACGGGCCGGCGGGCACGGTCAGCAGCCCGTTCTGCATCGAGCTGACCGCAGCGACGTGCGAAGGCGTTTTCCCGTCCATCGCGAGCGGCGCAAACTCGTCGTCCAGTTCAATTCCGAGCATTAATCCCATCCCACGCACTTCTTTTATTCCCGGGAGAGTGGAGAGGCGTTTCTTGGCATACTCACCCTGGTTGCGCGCGTTTTGGAGCAAGCCTTCCTGCTCGATCGTTTCTAAAACTGCTAACGAAGTCGCGCAGGCAAGGGGCGTACCCCCGTAGGTCGTTCCATGCGTCCCCGGCTGGAACAGATCGCAGAGGTCGATGGCGTTGCCCGTCAAACTGCGCACAGGCTTCTTGCGTATCCAGGTGGCACCCAACGGAAAACCGCCCCCAATCCCTTTGGCCCAACTGATGGTGTCCGGGATGCATTCTTCTTTGACGATTTCTTTCCATCCGCACCAGTTCCCGAGACGGCCTAAGCCGCACTGGATTTCATCCAGCATCAGGAGGAGCCCGTGTTGGTCGCAAATATGGCGTAACCCGAGCAAAAATTCGCTGCTGGCAGGGTAGATGCCCCCTTCGCCCTGGACCGGTTCGACCAGGATGGCTGCGGTTGCGCCGGTGATCGCAGTTTCCACGGCCTGCAGATCGTTATATGGCAAATGCTGAAAACCGGCCAGCAACGGCGCGAAACCTCGCTTCACCTTTTCCTGACCTGTGGCCGAAATTCCGGCCATGGTCCGACCGTGAAAAGATCGATGAAAGGTCAGGATTTCGAATCTAGGTTGGCCGGCAGGGAGAGGGCCGGAGCATTCATTGCCAAATTTGCGAGCCAGCTTGATAACAGCTTCATTGGCCTCGGCACCGCTGTTTGAGAAAAAGATTTTCCCTGGTGCCCCAACGATTTCGACGAGCCGGCGGGCCAGTTCACCCTGGGGCCGGGTATAATAGAGGTTCGAAGTGTGAATCAGCTCACGCGCCTGTCGATCCAGCGCCTCGAGCATCCGCGGATGTGCGTGCCCGATCGTCGAAACTGCAATTCCCGCCCCAAAATCCAGGTATTCCTTGCCGTCCTCATCCCACACGCGAGAACCGCGTCCGCGAACCAGAACGATGTTGTATCGGCCGTAATTGGGGACGACGAATTCTTCGTAGAGCTTGCGGGTGTCCGACTCGGTGGTAGTCATGGGAAAAGGCCGAAATTAACCCCTTCCGGGCGTTCGCACAAGCACCAGGCTTTTAAGTTGACAGCCGGTTCGCCCACGCTCTAATAAAAGCCCGGACTAGATTTTTTGCCGTTCGAAGAAAGTCGGCCGCACCACGAGGAAGTTCCCGACGTGAGCCGGTCTTTTTGGATCAAAATATCAATTCCGTTACCGTTTCCCAAAACACCATCTGTTAAGACCACGAAGCTTCCCACGGTGGAAGGAGTTACAACGATCATGCGCATCAAGTTCCCCCATATTTTACCGCTCGCACTCGCGCTTGCGGCGACATCGTCAGCCGGGTTTGCCAAAGAGCTCGACCTTTGGTTCACACCGCTCTCCACGGAAGGGCCGATGAAAGCGCCCATGACCAAATGGCTCAAGGATAACCTGCCCAAGCTTCTCCCCGGCGTGACTGTCGGGGACAACTTTGGACCCCCGGTTTACCAGGATGGCCAGCAAAAGTTCATCGTTCAAGGTCGCAAGGGAAAACCCGACGTGATCGAGTCCGTGCTGGAAGGAATGATTGCCTACCAGCGAGCCGGATTGCTCGCCCCGATCGATGATCTTTTTGATCAATGGCCGGACAAAGACCAGTTCATCCCAAGCACCATCAAGGCGTTGACCCTGAATGGAAAACTCTACGGCGTCCCTTACAACACGAACGTCCGCGTCCTGCTTTATCGCAAAGACCTCTTCGAAAAATACGGGCTGACGCCGCCGAAAACCTGGGACGAGTTCGTTCAGGATGGAGCGACAATTTCCGCCAAGGAAACAGGCGTGGCGGGTATCGGTTTAACGACGAAAAATGGAAGTGTGCGAACGTTCCAGGAATTCATTTCGTTCTTCTTCGAGGCGAACGGTGGGGAAAACCCGTACAAATACGATGAAGCCGGGAAAAAATGGGTGATGAATACGACGCCCGAAAAGTTGGCCCAGGTCCTGAAGCTCTACACTGATTTCTTTTTCGCGGGAACTCCCTCGGCGGCGAACCAGAATACGCGCGGAAACGACTACCAGGCCACAGACACTGACTATTATTCCGGCAAGAGTGCCATGGTTCCGATGGGTCCGTGGATCTATCAGTACCGGTCAGACAGCGATGTTGCGAAGAAGATCCTGGAAGAAGAAACGGGCGTAGCACCGCTGCCCCTGCCGCCCGGAGGCGTCCAGGCGACTTATCTGGAAGTGAAGCCGGTCTCGATCAATGCATTCAGCAAGGATAAGAAGGAGGCTTGGGATCTCGTGAAAGTTCTGACCAGCAAAGAGTTTGTGGCAAAGGCCAACCGGATCGAAGGGGTCAATCCGCCCAGAAAAGATGTAGCGGAATTGCCCGAGTTCAAAAACGACTGGTGGGAACAGGCCTTCATCGCGCAGTTGCCGACAGGCGTAGCGCTCGCTCCGATCAACTGGGGCCTTGTTATCAACGATATTACAGAGGCTCTGCAAAAGGCGATCTACAAGAACGCAACTCCGGAGGAAGCCGGCAAAGCGCTTTACAACACCCTCGAGCAACGGGCTAAGGACAATCAGCTTTAACTTGGGTTCGGGGCCGCAAATATCGAGTTTGTAGCGTAGGCTGATTAACCTGTATCGCGACGATTGCTTTATGGCGCGCGCACGAGTTCCGGATCGGCTGGGAAACGTCGATCGGGACCGAAAGATACAGGCTGGAAGCCTGCGCTACATTAAGGCCGGACTTCACGAATGAGCGCGGCACCCCCGTCAGGAAAGAGCTCGCTCGCGCTTTGGCAAAGTCTGGCCCGCAAAAGCTTCGGGTACTGGCTTATTTTTCCAACCCTCGCCGTGATCCTCGGTTTGGATCTTTACCCGACGATCCAGGGCATCCTGACCTCTTTTACTAATCAGTCCCTCATTGATCCCGGTCATGCCGTCTACATCGGACTCGACAATTATTCCAAACTCCTGAAGGACCCGGTCTTCCAAGTGGCACTGGTGCATTCTCTGGAGCTGACTTTTCTGGCGGTCGTGCTCCAAGTCCTTCTCGGTCTCATCATGGCCCATCTTTTGATCCAGAATGTCCCGGGAATCCACTTTTTTCGAAGCGTTGCCATGATTACCTGGGTGCTGCCGATCATCGCCTCGGTCGTCATGTTCCGGTTCATCACGCTGCCGAATTACGGATTCATTAACATCCTTTTAAAGGACCTGGGCTTGGGCCGGATGGCCCGGAACTGGTTTGGCGACGAGAAATGGGCCTTTCCTCTGGTGCTCATCATGCACCTGTGGCGGAACGTGCCGTTTTACGCGATTGCTTTCATGGCGGCCATGCAGGCGATTCCGGCGGATCTGTACGAGGCGGCGCGCATCGATGGAGCGGGCGATTGGCGGCAATTCTGGTCGATCACACTTCCTAACCTCCGATATATAATCCTGGTGATGGTCGTCCTTCACGTCACCTTCACCTTCAACAATTTTGACTTTGTTTTTCTCTCAACCGGAGGCGGACCAGTCAATGCCACGGAAGTGTTACCCACTTACATCTACAAGCAGGCCTGGAACGGTTATGCGCTCGGGTACGCTAGCGCCGGTGGCGTGATCATGCTGGTGATCCTCGTTGTCCTGGTGCTCGTCTGCAATAAATTCATCAAAGGGTTGTCAGAACAGTGAGAAGACCATTTCCAATCCGCCGGATCGTTATCTACTGCGGACTCTCCATCTTTTATCTGTTTCTGCTGCTACCGATCGCGTGGCTTATTCTCTCGAGCTTCCGCAACAGTGACTCGGTTCAATCGGGACGGTTACTCCCCACGTGGTCGGAACTGACTCTCCAGAATTACCTTGCAACTTTTCAGATCGGCAACTTTACCACTTACGTAGTCAATTCCTGCGTGATCGCGTTCAGCGTGATGCTGTTGACAGTTTTCCTGGGCAGCCTCGGCGCCTACTCTTTAAGTCGGTTCGCGTTGAGGGGGAAAAAGATTTTCATGATGGCCGCACTCTTGCCACAATTTTTTCCTTACGTACTAATCCTTATCCCTTTTTACGTTCTGATGTCGAACTTGAACCTGGTCGACACCCATGTCGGCCTCATCCTGACGCACACCTCGCTGACGCTTCCATTCGCCCTCTGGATGTTGACTGGCTACTTCAACGCCATCCCGATGGAACTCGATCAGGCGGCGTTAATTGATGGATGCTCGCGCCTTGGCGTGTTGTTTCGGATCCTGTACCCGGTCGCGCTTCCAGGTCTGGTCGTGGCCGGTTTCTTTTCCTTTGTGGTTTCGTGGGGCGACTACCTGTTCGTCTCGATTTTGTCGCAGAGCAACGAAACGCAAACTCTCCCCATCGGTTTGCAAACCTTTATGACCAGTCTGCGCGTTCAATGGGGTTTAATCACCGCCGGAACGGTCGTTGCCATCGTACCGACAGTGATTTTCTTTTCGATCGTGCAGCGCCGACTGGTTTCCGGCCTGACCGCGGGCGCTGTGAAGTAATCGACTGATCTTGCTTGTGTCTGAACAAAAATAGCTATGCCGAAGATTACCCTCATTGGTGCTGGAAGCCTGGTCTTCACTCGAAATCTCTGCAGCGATATCCTGCTTGCGCCCTGTTTGCGGGACTGCACCATCAGTCTGATGGATACCGATCCGCAGCGGCTCGAACAGAGCCGCCTGATTGTTCAATCAATCGCCGATCGAAGAAGATCACCCGTCCAGATCGAAGTGTCGACGGATCGCAAAACCGCCATCCAAAGCGCCGACTATGTCATCACCACTTTTCAACAGGGCGGCCTGGAGGCGTACAAGACGGACATCGAAATACCTCAACGATACGGCGTAGAACAGTGCGTGGGCGATACGCTTGGTCCGGGCGGTGTGTTCCGCGCGCTCCGGACCATCCCGGTTCTGGTCGATCTTTGCCTGGAACTGGACGATTTTGCGCCGGACGCTCTGCTGCTGAACTATGTCAACCCGATGGCGGCAAATTGTTGGGCGATTGACGCTGCAAGCGGTCGTCCGCACGTCGGCCTCTGCCACAGCGTTCAGGGTACCAGCGAGATGCTCGCTCAATGGATTGATGTCCCCTATTCCGACGTCACCTTCTTCTGCGCCGGGATCAATCATCAATCTTTCTTCCTCGAATTCTGGCGAGACAAAGAAGATCTCTACCCGTCCATCTGGAAGGCCATCGAGCGCCCGGAGATTTACGGCAAGGAACCGGTCCGGATCGATCTGATGAGACACTTTGGCTATTTTGTCACCGAGTCGAGCGGTCATGCGAGCGAGTATGTCCCGTACTTCCGCAAGAGCGCGGCCATGGTGAACGAGCAGCTCGTTCCGAATTTCACGGACAAGGTAAATGACTGGTTCGATTATGGGCGGACGGGTGGATATCTGCGACACTGTCTGGAACGCCTCCAGAAGTTCCAGCGCGAATTCGAAGAAATCCTTTCGACGGAGCCACCGACAACCCGAAGCCATGAGTATGGTTCTTACATTATCGAGGCCATCGAATCGCATTCACCGATTTGCATCAACGGCAACGTCCCGAATACGGACCTGATCGATAATCTGCCTCACGGTTGCTGCGTCGAGGTTCCGTGCCTGGTGGACGGGAATGGTGTCCAACCGACCAAGGTTGGTACACTTCCCCCCCAATTGGCTGCGCTCAACCGGACCAACATTAACGTCCAGGAGTTGATCGTCGAAGCGGCCTTGCGCGGCGGCACGGAAGCCGTCTATCACGCTGTCATGCTCGACCCACTGACCGCGGCAGTTTGCACATTGCCCCAAATCCGGAGCATGGTGGACGAAATGTTGGAAGCCCAAAAACAATGGCTGCCGCAGTTTTAGCAGTTGTCAGTGTCAGTGCCAGTGCCGGTCATGAATTTAAGCTGCCAACGACCGAGCAGAGACAACGTGGTGAGGCTCAGGTCGTCTACCAGAGAAAATCTGATCGTTGTGTGCCAGCGGCAAACACCACGCTTAATACTACTGACACTGGCACTGGCACTGACAACTCCGCTGGAGGCATCGGCACGGAAATAGTCCCCTGAGCTCTTGCCCGTTCGGCCCAAAACCAATCTACGGATTGGTTTTGGGCCGAACGGGCAAGAGCTCAGGGGACTATTTCCGTGCCGATGCCTCCAGCGGTAAAGACTTCGAGCAGCAACGCGTGCGGAATCCGTCCGTCGATCAGGTGCACTTTTCCAACCCCTTCATTGAGAGCCTCGACTGCCGAAAGGACCTTCGGAATCATGCCTCCTTCGATGATGTGATGATCGATGAGTTGAGCCACATTTTCTCGATTGACGGTTGGAATGAGCGAATTCGGATCTTTCACATTGCGCATCACGCCCATCACGTCACTGACATAAATCATTTTGGCTGCCTTTAACGCACCCGCCATCGCGCCGGCAGCCACGTCGGCATTGACATTGAGGATTATTCCCTCTTCGGTCTGCGCGATCGGCGAGATGACCGGCACCACTTCCCGATCGATTGCTTCGCTGACGCCGCTGAGCTCCAGTGACGTGACCTCCCCCACAAACCCGACATCCACCAGATTTTTGCCATCAAACTGAGGCGCTAATCGTTTGGCTTTAAAAACGTCCCGCCCGGAAAACCCTTCCGCGCGCCCGCCGAACTGCTGCATCGTTTCGACAATGCGAGGCCGGATCACAGTGTCCAGGACCTCCTCAACGATCTTGATCGTGGACTCGTCGGTGAGCCGGAGTCCATTCACAAACCGCGGCGTCTTTCCAGCCTCACGCATCCGCTGAGTGATTGACTTCCCGCCGCCGTGAACCAACACCGGATTGATGCCGACCGCTTCCAGAAAAACGACGTCACGAAGGAGACGCTCGATCAGGTGATCGTCCTCCATCGCGCTGCCTCCATATTTGATGACGAACGTCTGACCGCGGAACTTTTGGATAAACGGAAGCGCTTCCAGAAGCGCCTCAGCTTTCCCGACCCCGGATTGATTCTGCATTCCTGTTTCTCCCTCTCCTCGATTTACTCGCCCATGTTAAATTTCACGTACTCCGGCGTTAAATCGGTAGTAAACACCTTGTATTCGGCCGAGCCCAAGTGGAGGTCAATGGTAACTGTAAACTTTTTGTTTCTGAGCACTTCCTTGAGGGTTTCCTCCGGAGTGCTGCTTGCCATCCCATGTTGAGCGGCGATAGCGCCGTTGAAAAATATATCGATCATCTCTTCCCGGACTTTTGCCGACGAATAGCCGACTGCATCCATGACCCGGCCCCAGTTCGGGTCCTCGCCGTACCAGGCACATTTCACGAGGGCCGAATTGGCGACGGCTTCAGCGGCCTTTCTTGCATCCTGATAGGTTGCCGCGCCTTTCACATGAACTTCGACAAATTTCGTCACTCCTTCGCCATCTTCAACAATCATCCGAGCCAGTTGGCGCGTCACAAAATTGAGCCCGTCAGAGAATTGACCGTATTCTTCTCTATCCGGCTCGATCAGTGCGATACCCGCCTGACCATTCGCCAGACAGATCGCAGTGTCGTTGGTGCTCATGTCGCCGTCGATCGTGATGCAGTTAAAGGACTGCTCCACACTGTCGGAGGTCATCTTTTGCAGGTCTCTTTTCGAGATCGGAGCATCGGTCGTGATGAAGCAGAGCATCGTCGCCATGTCTGGATTGATCATCCCGGCGCCCTTCGCGATACCTCCAATCCGAACACTCTTGCCGTGCAGCGGCAGTTCGACAGCGATCTCTTTATGGAAGGTATCGGAGGTCATGATCGCCTTCGCCGCATCTTCACTCCCGTTCGCACTCAATCCCGCCACCAATCCCGGCATGGCGCCCTCGATTTTTTCGATCGGAAGATCGCGCCCGATCCGGCCGGTCGAACAGACCAGGACCTGCCGGTCTTTCAAGCGCAGTTGCCGCGCGACCGCCTGGGCCATTTTCTTGGCATTCTGGATTCCGGTTGAACCTGTGCAGGCGTTCGCATTTCCGCTATTCGCGATGATCGCTCGTGTATCTGCGGCTCGCAAATGAGCTGCAGAAACACGCACAGGCGCCGCTTTGATCTTATTTGAGGTGAAGGTGGCTGCTGCTACTGCCGGGTAATCCGAAATAATTAAGCCCAGGTCGCATTTTTCAACCGCTCCCTCCTTGATGCCGCACCGAACTGCTGCGGCACGAAAACCCTTTGGCGCGGTAATACCTCCACCGATTTCAAAAAATGTCGATTCCATGGTCGAAAGACGGTCTCACGTGATACAACACGACGAGACTTCTGCCGAGATATTTCGCTACATTCCAAGTCCCAAAGCTTCGTCCCAGCCGTTCATAATGTTTAAACACTGGACGGCTTGGCCGGCTGCTCCCTTCACAAGATTATCTTCCGCGGACATCAAAATGATCCGCCCGGTTCTCGGATCAACCCGCCAGGCAAATTCCAACCGATTCGTGCCGACCACGTCTTTGAGGTCCGGGTATCGACTCGATCCCAGCAATCGGATAAACCATTCCGAACCGTACGCGGTCTCGTACACTTCTTCGAGAGATTCGACGGTCAGCTCGGTCACCGGATCCGCATGAATAGTGGTTAGGATCCCGCGATTGAGCGGGATCAAATGGGGCGCAAATTGGATAATTACCGGCTCTCCGGCAGCGTTCGAGAGTTCCTGCTCAATTTCGGACAAGTGCCGGTGCGATGGCAGACCGTACGGTCGCGCGCTCTCATTGCACTCAACAAAAAGCAAATCCGTCTCCGCTTTTCGACCAGCACCGCTCACGCCGCTCAGGCTGTTTACTACGATGCTTGACAGGCGAATCATTTTTGCGCGGATGATCGGCAGCAGAGGAACCAGAACGCTCGTCGGATAGCAACCGGGAGATGCCACTAGCTTGGCGCCTCGGATCTGATCCCGGTAGGCTTCGGGAAGCCCGTACACTGATTTTTGCAAGAGCGCCGGCGCCGGATGCTTATGCTTGTAGAAATACTCATAGACCTCCGGATCTTTGACGCGGAAGTCCGCGCTGAGATCGATTACCTTGATCCCCTGTTCCAGCAAAGGCACGGCAAACTCCGAGGCCACACCATGCGGAAGCGCCAGAAAGGCGAACTCGATGCCGAGAGGGCGTAGTGACGGAAGGTCAGGTTCAGTAAATTCGAAATTCGTCAGGGGCGAGCGGCGGCCGATCCAACCAAAAACCTCGGAGGCTTTTTTGCCCGCGTATTGGCGGGATGTCAGGCATCCGAGCTCGACCAGGGGATGTTCGGACAGGCGCTTGACAAGTTCTTCGCCGGAATAACCGCTTGCCCCAAAAATCGCGACTTTCGCTTTCTTCATGATGTTGTTAGCGCTCCTGAACGACAGGAGACACGCCCAGTATAGCTTTTGCCGGGCTTGGAGAAAAACCAAAACTCAAAACTGCGTTAGGAGTTTTTCCCGCTGGTCAGCCCCGGACGACGCGTGTATTTTCCACCCCTTTCAAATCATGCCCGAAGATCGTAAATCGCCAGAAGCTCGACAACAAATGACGGAAGTCGAAAGACTGCGACATTCGTGCGCGCACGTCCTAGCGACTGCCATCCTCCGGATTTGGCCTGAGGCGCAATTCGCTGCAGGGCCGCCGGTCGAGAATGGCTTTTACTACGATCTCGAACTGGGTCATCACATTTCGCCCGCCGACTTCGACAAAATCGAGGCGGAAATGAAAAGGGTCGTCAAGGAGAACCAGCCCTTCGAACGGATCGTTGTCACGCGTGGCGAAGCCTTCGGATTGGCCAATGAAGGGCGGTTGGGCGCCCTCGGACCACGAGCGGCGCCGAGCAAATTCAAGCTCGATATTCTGCAGGGGATACCGGACGGCGAAGAAATCTCTTTGTATCGCAATGGAGATTTCACCGACCTCTGCGCGGGACCGCATGTCATGCGGACCGGGAACATCGGGGCATTCAAACTTACCTCAATCGCGAGTGCTTACTACAAAGGGGACGCGAACAATCCGCAACTGCAGCGAGTCTATGGCACGGCGTTCAAGACGCGAGCGGAACTCGAGCAATACTTTCAACAGCTCGAAGAAGCCAAAAAACGCGATCACCGCAAACTTGGCCGCGAACTAGAATTGTTCCATATCGACGATGAGGTCGGACCCGGGTTGGTGCTTTGGAAGCCGAAAGGAGCGATCGTCCGCAAAGAATTGCAGACATTTATCTCCGAAGAGCTCCGGCAACAGGGGTACACCGAGGTGTTCACACCGCATATTGGGAAGCTGGCGCTTTTCCGGACTTCAGGACACTACCCGTACTACAGCGATTCGCAGTTTCCGCCTCTCATCGAACCAGACACTCTGGCCAAATTTGCCGAAGAGGGCTGCTCGTGCGCGGAACTCTCCAATCGGCTGAAACGAGGCGAAATTGAAGGATACCTCCTGAAGCCGATGAACTGCCCGATGCATATTAAGATCTATTCATCGAGGCTGCATTCGTATCGGGATCTTCCGATCCGGCTGGCCGAGTTCGGAACCGTCTACCGATGGGAACAATCCGGCGAGTTGGGTGGGATGACGAGAGTGCGCGGGTTCACACAGGATGACGCTCATATTTTTTGCACCGAAGAACAGGTTTTGCCTGAAATCCAAGGCTGCATTCAACTGGTTTTAAAGATCCTGGAAACCTTGGGGATGAACTCTTACCGAGTCCGGATTGGTCTTCGTAACGAAGACTCCACCAAGTACGTCGGAACCTCCGAACAATGGGAGCGCGCTGAAGAGGCCCTCCGCGAAAGCGTTAAAGCGCTCGCGGTGCCCTTTACTGAGGAACGCGGCGAAGCGGCGTTTTATGGTCCAAAGATCGATTTCGTGGTTAAAGATGTGATTGGCCGGGAGTGGCAGCTCGGTACCGTCCAGGTGGACTACAACTTGCCGGAGCGGTTCGCGCTCACTTATGTTGCACCGGACAATTCCGCGCGAAGGCCCGTCATGATCCATCGAGCGCCGTTCGGCTCGCTCGAACGTTTCTGCGGCGTTTTGATCGAGCATTTTGCAGGAAGTTTCCCGGTCTGGTTGGCTCCGGAGCAGGTCCGCGTCCTTCCCATCTCGGAAAAGCACCTGGAATACGGCGGGTCCATCCTGAGGCTCCTTTTGGATCGGCAGATCCGGGCGACAATCGACGAAACCTCTGACAAAATCGGCGCTAAGATTCGCCTTGCCCAGCTGGAGAAGGTCCCATATATGTTGGTCCTCGGCGCACGAGAAGAACAAGCCGGCGAAGTCGCCGTGCGCAGCCGAAAGAACGGCGATGAGGGAGCCCAGAGTGCGTCGGAGTTTGTGGAACGAATCCAAATGGAAGTCAAGGAACGTCAACGTGATTGAGTGGGCCGCCCGGCGCCCCGGCTGCACTCTTAGGAGATAGGTTTATTCAGCAACAGCAGATTCGAGTCAATGGTCGAATTCGCGCACGTGAAGTGCGGGTGATTCTGGGGACAACCAACGAACAGTTGGGAATAATGAAATTGCAGGATGCCCTGCGAAGAGCTCAGTCCCTTGGGCTCGATTTAGTCGAGGTTGCTCCGACTGCAAATCCCCCGGTTTGTAAAATCGTCGATTTTGGAAAATACAGGTACGACCTCTCCAAACAGGAAAAGGATCGCAGATCGACCGCTTCCAAGCTCAAAGAGATCAAGTTCCGGGTCAATATCGATCCGCACGACTATGGAATTAAGGTGCGGCATGCGGAGCAATTCCTGGACAAAGGCAACAAAGTGAAGTTTCAGCTCCAGTTTCGCGGCCGCGAAATGAGCCACAAAGAACTAGGCGACCTGTTGATGCGACGGTTGAAAGACGACCTCTCTACCATGGGACAGGTGGAGATGGAACCGAAGCTGATGGGAAAGAGCATCAATATGACGATGTCGCCACTTCCCGTGAACAAGAGAAAACGAAAATTCACCGTGGAAGACGAAGAACTCCCACCGGAGCCACCCGATTTGGAGGATTGATGATCTACCTCTCTTGTTTGGCGACAGGACAATAGTGTACCGTCAACGTTTCCAGGTTTGCCTCCGAACCTCACTTGACAGGCCCTCTCCCGGGATGTAGTGATGGCGTCCCGCCATTTTCGAAGGGGTACTCTATGGCTGATACTCAAATCATTTTGAAAGAGAACGTTCCCGGTTTGGGCGCCGAAGCTGATATCGTCAAAGTACGCAAAGGTTTTGCTCGAAATCATCTGATTCCCACCGGCAAAGCCTACGAGGTCACCGCCTCTAACCTAAAGCGTTTGAATCATTTGAAAGGCATGCGCGCAGAGCGGGAAACTCGTGAGCTTAACGATGCTGAGGATTTCGCTCGGAAGATCGGGAAATTGAAACTGGAGTTCACCCTCGAAACCGGCGAGACCGGGAAAGCTTTCGGCTCGGTAACGACCAGAGATATCGAAGAAAAGCTGCAAACGGATTTCGGCATTACGATCGATCGGCACAAGATCGACTTGGAGCGCCCAATCAAGGAAAGCGGAGAGAAAGAGATCTCGATCAAGCTTCATCACGATGTCTCGGCGACCTTGAAGATCGAAATTAAATCCTCGACTCCGGCTGCTCCGGTCCACGAGGAGAGCGAATCGACTGAAGCAAAGTCAAGAGCGAAAAGGAAAGCAAAACCTGTCGCCTAGCAACCGATGGAAATGGTTCTCAAGGTTTGCTAATACCTGTGTAGATTCCCTTAAGCATTGATAGGATAGCCAACCGGGCACGAAGATCAGGTTATTCAAAGGATGGATCTTCACAAGTCAACCCCCGCGCGGGAAGTTCCTCGTTCTCTCCCGTTCAGCGAAGATGGTGAAAAGGGGGTCCTCTGTTCTCTGCTGCTTTCTCCACGGGAAGTAGCGGACTTTTGCGTTCTGCAGCTTCGGTCGGATGCGTTCTACATTCCGGCGCACGGAATTATTTATAATCTGGTGCTCGAATTCGACGAGAAGCACAGACCGATCGACTTCGTCTCGCTCAAGCAGGCTCTCAAAGATCGAAACCAACTGGAAGAGATCGGCGGCCCGGAATATCTCAGCGGCCTCTACGACTTTGTTCCCACCGCTGCCAACGCACGGTACTACATTGATATCGTCCGTGTGAAGTATGTCCTGCGGCGGTTAATCTCCACCTGCAACAGGCTTTCAACTCAGTGCTACGATCAACAGGGAGAAATCGAACCGCTGTTGGATGAAGCGGAAAAAGAGATTTTTGCGATCACCGGAGAACATGTCAAAACCGAAATTGTTCCGATTAAAGAACATGTCATGGCGGCAATCGAACAAATCGAACAATTGTATGAAAATCGCGGATCGGTCACGGGTTTGCCGACCGGATTTATCGAGTTGGACCGGATGACAAGCGGACTACATGCGGGTGAAATGATTGTCATCGCGGCAAGGCCGGCCATGGGCAAGACGGCATTCGCCATGAACGTCGCGGAGCACGTCGCCATGGATATCGGCAAAGCCGTTGCCGTCTTCAGCCTCGAAATGAGTAGTCAGCAACTGGTCCAGAGAATTCTTTGCTCCCGGGCCAAAGTCGATCTGCAGCGGGTGAGGAACGGGTTCCTTTCGGAGCGCGACTTTCCGAATCTGACCGCCGCAGCCTCGCAAGTCGCCGCCGCGAAAATGTTCATTGATGACACGGCAGGTCTCACGGTCACCGAACTACGTGCCAAGGCTCGCCGAATGAAGTCGAAATACGATATTCAGCTTATTGTCGTCGATTATCTTCAGCTGCTTCGATCAATGAGCCGAAGGGCGCAAGACAATCGGCAGTTGGAAATCTCCGAGATTTCGGCCGGAATCAAGGCGCTCGCCAAAGAGCTCGAGCTGCCAATCATCGTGATCGCTCAATTGAACCGGCAACCAGACACCCGCACAAAAGAAGGAGGCCGACCCCGGTTGAGTGATTTGCGGGAGTCGGGTTCAATCGAACAGGATGCCGACCTCGTCGGACTTCTTGTCAGACCGGAGTATTACGAGACCGACGACGAAGCAAAACAGGAACGAGCCGGCGAAGCAGAGCTAATCATCGCGAAGCAACGCAACGGGCCGACCGGCGACGTACCGTTGACATTCTTGAAACAGTTCACGCGTTTCGAGACTCGGGCTCGCGAGCACGCCTAGCAGAGACAAAAAAACACGCCTGCGGATTGCGCCCGAATCTGCACTTGTATTTTTGTTGGAGGCGACCACAATATCTTGGGGTCAGCACTTCGATCATTCTCAACCATGCGATGTCCAAAATGCGGAAACCTTGAAGACAAGGTAATCGATTCCCGTTCAGCGAAGGCTGGAGCGGCTATTCGCCGTCGTCGCGAGTGCCTTGCGTGCCAGCATCGGTTTACGACCTATGAAGAAATTGAGCGTCGCGATTTGCGAGTCATCAAGCGGGATGGACGGCATGAGCCGTTCGACCGGCAAAAACTGCTGGGCGGAATGGTCAAGGCCTGTGAAAAGCGTCCCGTCAGTTACGACGCCTTGGAGCGCGCAGTGGAAGAGATAATCCAGGAATTGGAGCAGGCGTACGACCATGAGGTGCCTACCAACGCGATTGGTATTCGCGTGATGGAACGGCTGCATTCCTTGGACGAAGTGGCCTACATTCGATACGCATCCGTTTACAGACAATTTCAAGATATTGGAGAGTTTATTAACGAGATAGAATCTCTTGGTCGTAAGACCAAACGCAACGCCCTGCAACCGGATCTGTTTGTGCCGTGATAGCGTTACGCGACTCTCTACCGCTCCTTCGACACAGCGAGAATGAGCATTGTGCAATTCGGCAGGAGTGGCTCTGTTTTTGCCTTTACCGAGCTGCGGAGAAAGCCGGCTACAGCCGCTGGTGGCTTGCGGAACATGTCGCAGCGAGCGTGTTGTGTTATCTCTCCGAAACGTACGAGAATAATGTTGTCACGTCGAAACAACTGCGCGAGATCGTCCTATCCGCTCTGCAGGCGATTGGCTACGCCGAGATCGCGCTGCGTCTGGACGCCGTTGTTCCACCATTCGAACTCTCTTTGAGCGATCTGGCAGAAGAGGCGGGCCCAGGGTACGAGTTAGCATTCTTTCGACTGCTGCAAGAACGCATTCAACCTGCCTTCTGCGATCGGACTTCGAGTCTTGATATCTACGGGCTGCAATCGTGTGTGCGGCACTTGCAATCGGTAAAGACCTGGAGCCGTGGCTGTTCACAGTTACGGAGCGAAATTGTCAATTTTCTTCGGGCACACCTTGAACGAGCCAACGTGAAAACCGATATCCTCCTCACCATCAGATGACACTGTTCCAAAAAATTGTCGCGCGCGAGATTCCGGCAAAGATCATCCTGGAAGATGACGAATTGATCGTTTTTCACGATATCAACCCGCAGGCACCGGTTCATGTGCTCCTGGTGCCGAAAAAGCCGATACCGCGTCTCGCCGAAGCAACGGCGGAGGACGGAATTCTGTTGGGTAAACTGCTGCTCAAAGCCCAGGAAATGGCCAAAGCGCTTGGAATCTCGAAGACAGGATTTCGCGTGGTCATCAATAGTGGACGCCACGGCGGAGAGACGGTTCCCCATTTGCACGTTCATCTTCTTGGAGGACGCCCGCTCACCTGGCCGCCAGGGTAGAGATCGGAAGCGAACTTTTCCCGAGATGGCTTGTATGGTATCCCCGTTCTTCTGGCGCCCATGCAGGCCGCGTCGTCGTAATGGGGAGTTTTCCGGCGTTAAAACGCCGGGCTGAACCCTCTAGACCCCACGGGGCATGGCCTCAGAAGTAAGTAAGGCGTCCCGCCTTACCCTCTTTTTGCAAGCTAACCGTCCCGATTTGCCCGCAGAAGTAAGTAAGGCGTCGTATCTATATAGCGAAGTCTTCGACCTCAAACCGACCAGTGGCCTGTACCTGAAAAACTCGGGGCGTTTG
>DATHPZ010000027.1:0-18894 GCA_035483355.1 Chthoniobacterales bacterium
CATCGGGCTGAACCGGTTTCATAAATGCGCTTTTCGCTTTGCTTTCATTCGACATAGGTAGGGATTAAAGAACGACTCTCGAGGAAATCAACCAGAATTTGCCTCGAGAAACCTTTGCCGAGGCTGGGCGCGGCTCAAACCGGGACTCAGGACGACCGCTTTTTCAACCCCTTCGGAGATTTCCGAAGAGAATATTTGGTTCCAGCCAACTCAGACACGGAGATGAAATTCAGCGAATAGTCGTTTCAGATCGCCGACCGTATTCTGGAGAGCAAATTTTTGTTCGGCAATCCTTCGGGACGCCCTTCCGAACCGCTCTAGCAAAGCTGCATTTCCGGCGGTAAGCCGGATCGCGTTTGCCAATTGAGACGGATCTTTTTCCGGAACGAGGATCCCGTTTTCGTGGTGCTGGACGATTTCCGGAATCCCAGCAACTTCGGTGGTCACGATCGGCAGACTGCTCGCCATGGCCTCAATCAGAACCGTTGGAAGATTGTCGGTGTCACCGGAACTGTCGTGGATTGCCGGGAAGACAAAGATGGAGCTTTGCGCAAAGATCTCCACGAGCTCTGTTTGGGGCAACGGACCCATCAGCCGGACCACGTCTGATAGTTGATACCGCTGGATCAACTCCTCCAGTCGGGCATGTTCAGGTCCGTCGCCAACGATCTGGCAAACAAACGGGAACTCGTAAGACCGGAGCAGACGGCAGGCTTCGATGAGAAATTTGAACCCTTTCTTCTCAATCAGCCGGCCGATCGACAGCAATCGCACCGGTTTGGTGGCTGAGAGCGCGGACTTGAACGCTGAGAGGTCCAAGCCGTTGTAGACCCGATGAATTTTGTGCGCGGATTCGGGAAAGCCGCGGCGAAGCCAATTGGCGCCAAAATCGCTGACTACCACCACAAAAGAAGCCTCGCGTATTAAGTCGCCCAACCCGACACGCTGGTCTGGCTTAGGGCAAAATATATCGTTGGCGTGCCCGGTAAAACTGTACGTGATGCCGAAAAGCCGTTTGATCCACCATGCGGTCCGGGCAGCCAAACCGGCGAAGTGGACATGAACATGCGAGACTTGAGCTTTCTTAAGTTTTGCTCCGAGATACGCTGCTTCACGAAAGCGCCCTTTGTCTCGGAGGTCACCGGAACCTGACCAGAGTGCTTTGAGTTGGGAAGAAGCGAGTTTCGTTCTGATTTTGAATTCCAGGCTGTTGGTGTCCGGAAGATAATAGACGGGAATATTTTCCAGCGGAATATTGGCCGGTCGGACCTCGGTCGGTCGCCGGATGGAGTAGACCGGAGGTGTTGCTCCTTGCCGATATAGTTCGCTGATTTCACGGGCACAAAACGTCTGGGTAAACGCCGGGAACCGTTCAAATACGTAACCCAACTTCCGATCCATTGTGGGCCGATAAACGAGATGGCCGAAGTCTGCAAGAAATATAGAGTTGAGCGCTTTGAGTAACGGGGTTGAAAGCTGTGTTCAACTGTTTGTCGGCAGCAAGGGCAGAGCGGGTCGAAAGGTATGATGTCGGCTTAGTTAAAAATTTCACAAAACGGCTTGCATGTCTTCATAGGCATTGCTTTCATGGGTACTCACCCTCCAGTACTTCGACTTGCTTGTTCCTATCCGCCGCCTGGGTGCCGGAGGCGTGTCATAACCGCTGGAGAGCGACATGCCTATGGAACCGACATATTTACTGGCTGCGGAACAACTCACGGTGACGCCAAACGCGCTGATCGGAGGTTGGTTCACCAATTCGATGTTGGTCACGTTGATTGTCACGGTCCTGGTCGTGATCTGGGCCCGCCGATCGACGAAGAAAATGACCCTCATTCCCAACGGCGTCCAGAATCTGTTCGAGGCAGTCGTGGAAACTCTGTACGTGACGTTCGAGGGCATTGTCGGTAAGCACATGATTCCCAAAGTCTTTTCCCTGCTCGGCACCCTGTTTATCTTTATTCTCGCCGCGAACTGGTTCGGATTGGTTCCGGGCGTTGGTACGATCGGGTTTGGTGAACCGGGCCCAGGTCCGCTGGCGCTCAAGGAGATGTCTCACCCTCTCCTGCGTCCCGCCAACGCCGACCTCAACATGACTTTAGGGATGGCCCTGTTTTTCATGGCTTGGTGGCTGTTCTGGACCATTCAGGAAGTCGGCGTGATCGGTTTTATTAAGCATATTTTTGCGCCCAAAGGCGATCTGAAGGGCGTGCTCTGGTACGTTCTGTTGCCCCTTTTCATCTTCGTGGGGATTATTGAAGTCATCTCGATCGCGATTCGACCGGTCTCGCTCTCGTTCCGACTATTCGGCAATATTTACGCTGGAGAGACGCTATTGCACACCATGTCGTCGGTGGGCGCCAGTTTACCGACACCGATCAACTGGATTTCTCTGATTCTATTTCCGCTGCCGTTCTACTTCCTTGAACTGTTGGTGGGTCTGCTCCAGGCCTTCGTTTTTGCAATGCTCTGCGCCGTCTATATCAAACTCTCTACGGAACACCCAGAGGGCGACGGAGCGCACTGAAGATTTTCCTGCTGAGACCATGCTACGCGTGGGCAGCTGGAACGAAAAGGACAACAAAACGAAAGGAAACAAGCATGTTAGAAACTCTTCCGATGTTGGCAGCTGAGGCTGGGAATATAGGCCCGTTTCTGCCGCTAGCCTTCGCAGGGCTTGGGGCGGGAGTTGGAGTCGGTATAGTGGGAGGCAAGGCGGCGGAGGCAGTGGGACGCAACCCGAGCGCCTTCGGCAGCATCCTGGTGATGGCGATTATCGGTATGGCGCTGGCCGAAGCAATTGCGATTTACGGATTGATCATTGCATTCACGAAATAACGGCGAAAGAATGTGGAGGCTGCAAGACAGAAAGATCTTGCAGTTTCCGCAATTCCCTCGAGTTAAGAAACCCTCCCAATTCAATTGATTTATGGACGCACTGAGTAAAGTGGCTGAACAATTTGGCGTAAGCTGGGCTAATCTGATTGCTCAGGTGCTGTTGTTTGCGATCGTCTACTGGGTTCTGAAGCGATTCGCATTCAAGCCGGTGATAGCCATGCTGGAGGAACGGCGCCGCCGGATTGAAGAGGGCCAGCTCAACGCCGAAAATATCAAGAAACAGCTCGCCGCGGCCCAGGCAAAGTACGAGGAGATTTTGGCGAAAGCCAACGCGGAGTCTCAACGACTGCTCGAGGAGGTCCGCGCCAGCGGGGACCGATTGGCGGAGCAGAAACGTCAGGAGGCTATTGCGGCGGCCGAACAGGTCACTATAAAGGCACAGGAAGCGATGGCATTGGAGAGAGACCGTGTCATGGCAGAGATGAAGCGGGAACTTGGTCGTCTGGTGGTGGACACCACAACCCGCGTTACTGGCAAGGTGTTAACCCCGGAAGACCACCAGCGTATTAGTGAAGAGACGGCCCGTGAGGTAGCCGCCTAATTCGTATTGACCCGCAATGAAATCCACCAAAGAAGCCCGGAAGGTATCCCGTCAGCTGTTTAGACACAGTTTTACCTCAGGGAAACTAGATGAGGAGAAGATCTCGCACATGGTTCAGACTGTATTAGCAACGAAACCGCGCCGCTATGTCGACGTGCTGAAAGACTACCAACGTTTGCTTCACCTGGAAGCAGAGAAACGGCACGCCGTCATTGAAAGTGCGACGCCGCTGAATCGATCTCTTGGTGATCGAATCGTTGCGAATTTGCAGGCTAGGTATGGGGAAGATTTGACGACCGAATTTCGCACCAACCCCGAACTCCTGGGCGGCCTGAGGATCAAGATAGGGAATGACGTCTGGGACGGATCCGTGAGGAACCGCCTGAATCAGCTTCAGGAAAAACTTCAGTGATCAAATCATGAGCACAATCTTGCAGGAACTGGAAGCAACTATCTCCGGGCTGAAGACCGACACGACTCGATCGAATGTCGGGACGGTCCGAGAAATCGGCGATGGAGTCGCGAAAATCGAGGGTTTAAGCGACGTGATGCTCAACGAAATGATTGAGTTTTCGGGCGGTCTCTACGGAATAGCACTCAACCTGGAAGAGACCGAAGTCGGCGCCATCATTGTCGGAGATTATACAGAGATCAGAGAGGGTACCGAGGTTCGGACCACGGGAAGATTGCTGTCCGTTCCCGTTGGGAAAGGATTGCTCGGCCGGGTGGTCGACGCTTTGGGCCAGCCGATCGACGGCAAAGGCCCGGTCAAATCGGATGAGACTTATCCGCTGGAAAAGATTGCTCCCGGCATCATCAAGCGAAAGAGCGTCTCGGTGCCCGTCCAAACCGGTATTCTGCCTGTTGATGCGATGATCCCTATCGGACGCGGGCAGCGGGAATTAATCATTGGGGACCGGGCGACCGGGAAGACGACGATCGCCATTGACACCATCATCAATCAAGCTCGCCTGAACAAAGCGGCCGAAGAAGGAAAGATCAAGAACCACAAGCCGTTGTACTGCATCTACGTTGGTGTGGGCCAAAAGAACATGAGCATCGCCCGGACGGTCGATGTTCTGGAGAAAGCCGGTGCACTGGCTTACACCATCGTCGTGTCGGCCCCCGCTTCCGAGGGCGCGACCAACCAGTATCTCGCGCCGTACGCAGGCGCTGCGATGGGGGAATGGTTCATGGCGAACGGAATGGATGCGTTGATCGTTTTCGATGATCTGACCAAACACGCGGCGGCTTACCGACAAGTCTCCCTGATTCTCAAGCGGCCATCCGGACGCGAAGCGTATCCAGGGGACGTTTTTTATCTACACTCCCGTTTGTTGGAGCGCAGCGCACGTCTGAACGATGACAATGGTGGCGGATCGCTGACCGCCCTACCGATCATTGAAACCCAGGCAGGAGACGTGTCGGCCTATATTCCGACGAATGTGATCTCGATTACAGACGGCCAGATTTATCTGGAGACGGATTTATTCTATCAAGGCGTGCGGCCAGCGATTTCTGTCGGTATATCGGTAAGTCGTGTCGGGTCCGCGGCGCAGATTAAGGCGATCAAACAGGTCGCCGGATCGACGAAACTGGATCTTGCCCAATTCCGGGATTTGCAAGCGTTTGCTCAGTTCGGCTCAGATGTGGATGCCGGTACCCGGAAAAAGCTGGAGCGCGGTCAGCGCATCGTCGAGCTTTTCAAGCAGGCGCAATATAACCCGTTTGCGGTGGAGTTAGAGGTCGTCATCCTTTTTGCGATGCAAAAAGGTTATTTTGACGATGTGCCGGTCGACAAGGTCAAGGATTGCCAGCGAAAATTGGTGGAGTACTTCCAGACCCGGAAAGAGGACATTCTAGCGACCATTATCGATAAGCGTGCGATCGACAAGGACCTGGAGGAAAAACTCCACAGTGCGATCAAGGACTTTAAAGGTTTTTACAAACCGTAATTCATTCCGATGCCCAGCACTCTCGATTTGCGCCGGCGAATAAAGTCGGTCAAAAACACGGCTCAGATCACCAAAGCCATGCAGATGGTGGCTGCTGCCAAGATGCGCAAAGCTCAAGCGGCTGCGCTTGCTGGAAGACCGTACCAGGAAATGTTAACGCGGGTGTTGGCCGCAATAAAAGGCCACGTCGAACCGTCGAGCCATGAGCTTCTGGCGGTTCGTCCGGTTAAGCGAGAGTTGATCTTGATCTTCTCGACCGACAAAGGTCTGTGCGGCCCTTTGAACACGAACCTTTTCAGAGAACTCGCCGAGATCGACCGGGAAAAGACGGAATACGCCGTGATGGGTAGAAAGGCGGTCCAATTTATCGCTCGGACCAGACGCAATCTGGCTGCCGACTTCGCCTTGAAGGATGCGGTTCGTTTCGCCGATATTCGGCCGATCGCAAAATTTGCTTCCGACAAGTTCATTTCCGGTGAGGTCGACCAGGTACGCGTGTTGTACCCGAAGTTTGTCAACACTTTGACTCAGCAATCATTGATGCGGGATTTATTGCCGGTCCCTACCGAAGAGCTCGACGTCCAGGGTGAAGCAGCCCATGGCGAGTATTTGTTCGAACCCGACGCGCATGGAGTGCTGGAGGCGATCCTTCCTCACTATATCGCGTTTCAACTTTTTCAAATGGCGCTTAATGCCAGGGCCTCTGAGCATAGCGCTCGAATGGTGGCGATGAAGAATGCGACGGATAATGCCAAAGAATTGATCAAGGACTTAACCCTTGAATACAACAAGGTTCGCCAAGAAAACATCACGACAGAGCTGCTGGAAATTACCACGGCGCAGCTCGCCGTTGGATAGCTCCGAAATATGAATACAGGTACCATAGTCCAAATCATTGGCCCCGTTGTGGATGCCGATTTCAGTGAAAGCGATGCGATGCCAGGCATCTATGACGCGTTGGAAGTCGATTTTGAGCTGCTGGGAGCAGATTCGAAAAAGCTGACTTTAGAGGTACAACAGCATCTCGGAGGTGGTTGGGTTCGAGCGATTGCGATGTCGTCCACCGAAGGGCTCAAGCGAGGGATGTCGATTACCAATACGGCGGCTCCAATCTCTGTGCCGGTTGGGGAAGGTATTCTCGGCCGAGTCTTTAACGTAACCGGAGATCCAGTCGATGAGCGCGGACCGGTCCAGGCGGAGAAGCGATATCCAATCCATCGCAAAGCGCCGAGTCTTATCGAGCAGGATACGAGTGCCAGCATCCTGGAAACGGGGATTAAAGTTATCGATTTGATTTGCCCGTTTTCGAAGGGAGGGAAAGTCGGCGCGTTCGGCGGTGCGGGAGTCGGTAAAACCGTGGTCATCATGGAGTTGATCAACAACATCGCCAAGGGTCACGGTGGTTTTTCACTCTTTGCCGGTGTGGGCGAAAGAACTCGTGAGGGCAACGATCTTTACACGGAGATGTCGGAAGCCGGGGTCATCAACCAAAAGGATCTGAGCAAATCCAAGGTGGCGCTCGTGTACGGCCAGATGAATGAGCCGCCGGGCGCCCGTCTGCGAGTCGGATTATCTGCATTGGCCATGGCCGAATACTTCCGGGACGAAAAAAACCAGGATGTGTTGCTCTTCATCGACAATATCTTCCGGTTCTCGCAGGCCGGTTCAGAGGTTTCAGCTCTTCTCGGGCGCACACCCTCGGCCGTCGGGTATCAACCGACACTGGCGTCGGAGATGGGTGATCTGCAGGAACGAATCACCTCGACGAACAAAGGTTCGATTACCTCTTTCCAGGCGGTCTACGTTCCGGCGGACGATTTGACAGACCCTGCGCCGGCGAACACGTTCGCCCATCTGGACTCAACGATCGTGTTGGAACGCTCGATTGCCGAGCTTGGCATTTATCCGGCGGTCGATCCGCTGGCGTCCACTTCAAAAGTACTTGCGCCGGAATTTGTGGGCCAGGAACATTACGATGTTGCGCGCGGTGTTCAGCGCGTCTTACAGCGCTACAAGGATCTCCAGGATATCATCGCGATTCTCGGTATGGATGAATTGAATCCAGACGACAAGTTGGCGGTTTACCGCGCTCGAAAGATGCAGCGTTTCCTCAGCCAGCCCTTCCACGTGGCGGAAGTGTTCACCGGCAAGGCCGGAAAGTACGTTTCCATCGCGGACACCATCCGCGGTTTTAAGGAAATTCTTGACGGGAAACACGACGATATTTCCGAGCAGAATTTCTACATGAAAGGCGGTATCGAGGAGATTCGCGAAGCCCAGGAATAAGCTCCCATGGCAAAGTTACAGCTCGAAATCGTCACGCCGGAAGCGAGAGTCTTTTCGGAAGAGGTGGATATGGTGGTGCTTCCGGGTGTGGAAGGTGAGCTGGGCATTTTACCGCTACACGTTCCGCTGATGACTCGGCTCTTGCCTGGCGAAGTTCGAATCACTCAAGATCAAAAGCAGGTTGAATTGGTGGTGGGAACAGGCTTCGTCGAGGTAACGCCGACTAAGGTTTCAATTATGACCGATATGGCGTTGTCCGATACAGAGGTCGATGAGGCTGCCGCAGAAGAGGCCATCAACCGCGCCAAGGCGACTCTCCAGAACAAGGATCTGAACTCGGAAGAAGTGTCAGAGATTGAGGGTGCGCTTGCGCGTTCGCTCGCACAACTGAAGTTCAAAAGGCGCCGGCGGCACTAATGCATCGTCTCAGGTGCCTTCACTCTCCTAATTTTCGCTCGATCGGGCCGCCGGCGTTCATCCGGCGCAGCACCAGAATGAAGCGTGCTCGAAGTCTTGGACTAGGGTTGTGAGGGTCCCAACCTCGCGGGAACGGCAGCATGGCGGCCAACATTGCGCATTCCGAGCGAGTCAACTGTTTTGCCGGGACGTGATAATAATGTTCGGCGGCTTCCTCGATGCCGTAAACGCCGTCGCCTAGCTCGATAATATTCACATACAGCTCGAGTATTCTTTGCTTATTCAACATGTGTTCCATCAAGAACGTGTAATAGGCCTCCAACCCTTTCCTGACCCAGGATCTACCCTGCCAGAGAAACAGGGAACGAGCGCATTGGTTGGAGATCGTCGAGACACCCTGGACCGGTCGATGTTTACGTTCTGCGCGCTGGATGGCCTCCTCCATTTCGATCCAGTCAAAGCCGTCGTGGCTAAAGAAACGGCTATCTTCCATTTGCCAGACGCCATCGAGAAAGTCGTCGGGAACCTTGTCGAGCCGGATCCATCGATACTGAATGTCGCCACGATACCGCCGCGTGATCATCGCCTCGATCCGGCGAAAAATCATCAGGGTCGTGATCGGCGGATTGAAAAAGCGAACGTAGACAACCTCCAGGACGGGGATAAGCGCTATCAGCATCAGGAACAGGACAGCAGCGCGAAACCAAGGCAGGCCTTTCCGCGTTTTCCGCGCCATGATCTGGTTCTAGCTACGGAAGTTTGGCAGTTGCAGGAGCGCAGGAGGCAAAGTCCGGCCCATTTTGATCGCAACAAAATACATATTGTTTCGGGAACAGGACACTATTCGAAACGAATCGACACCGATCGACCGTGCGCGTCCAGTTGTTCGACCTCGCTGAACTGTGAGATAATCGAGACGGACTTCCTCAGAGCTTCGCGATCGTAGCGAACGATGCTGGTCCGTCGCTGGAACTGGTCGACTGTCAATCCGCTAAACGATTTCGCAGCACCTCCTGTGGGAAGCTCGTGGCTGGGTCCCGCCAGGAAATCACCCGCAGCGACCGGCGAAAAATCGCCGATGAAAATAGCGCCGGCGTTCAAGATTACCTTCGCCATTTTTTCGCTATGGCGGGTTACCAACGAAAGGTGCTCAGGTGCGAATGCGTTTGCGATCTCGACGGCCTGTTCTTCGTCCTTGGCCAGGACGAAAAAGGCGTTCTGTTCCAGAACTTCACGCAAAGCACTTCCGCGCGCCAGGGAGTTCACCTGGAGGTCGATTTCAAGTTGCACCATATCAAGCACCCGGTGATCCAGAGCGAGCAGGCAGATGACGCTTCCGCGGCCGTGCTCAGCCTGCGCCAACAAATCGGCGGCCACCCAACGCGGGTTGGCGGTGTTATCCGCAATCACCATGATTTCGCTGGGGCCTGGCACCAGATCAACGGCGACATAGCCGAAGACCTGACGTTTCGCTTCTGTGACGTAGAAGTTTCCTGGACCAAAGATCTTGTGGACGGGCTGAATTGTCTCGGTGCCAAAAGCAAGTGCGGCGACGGCCTGTGCGCCTCCGACCTTGTAAATCTCTGTCGCGCCAGCAAGTTGCAGAGCCGTCAGAAGACCGGGATTCATTGCCTTATCAGGACCGACCGGGGAAACGGCGACAATTTCAGAAACGCCAGCCGCCGCGGCAAGGGAGAGCGTCATTATCGCGGTTGAAACCAACGGCGCGGTTCCAGCCGGCACGTAAATACCAACTCTGGTAAGAGGATCGAAGCGTTCGCCAACTTCCGCTCCCTGCGCATTTTTCCACATCCAGTCTGCGCGCAGGCTGCGAGACGCAAACCCCTGTACATTCGCGTGTGACGCTTCTAAAGCATCGACCAGTCCGGGTTTAACGAGCCCTGTTGCAGTATCGATTTCATGCTCTGAGACGGTTAGCTCTTGAGAGGTAAAATCGACATGGTCGAACCGCTGCGCGAATTCAATCAGCGCGCGATCACCCCGCTGCCGCACCTCGGCAATGATGTTTGCCACCAGGCTGATCAACTTTTCATCGGGATTGTACTTGCGATACAGAAGGCTCCGCCATTGACAGTTCTGTTCGGCACGGAGATCGATGACTTTCATGCGCGCCGCACTCTGCACCGCTCATGGAGTGTCTGCAAGAGGGCGCGAAGGACAGATTCGCGCCGAGCAACAGAAGCGGGCCGCTGAGAGTCTTCCGTTGATTTCCCTTTCAATCACGCGGTATCCTCTACGCAGACGCAAAGTGATCCGAATTTCGAAAAGCAGGTTTCTGATGTTGTCGCAGGTCGGTCGCCTATGGTTGGCGATTAGAACAGGCTACATTCCTGGAAAGATATTGCGAAAACGACTGGATGTTCTCTCTCGGGTGTTTGCTTAGAGCAGCATCCGCCCGAGCTTATCCTCCCCTAATGAAGAAAGCGATCATCCGCACGTTTCAGGCAGTCTTTACTATCGCCATCCTGATCTGGCTTTTTCACAGCCCGGAAAAGCGTGCGCAAATGGCGGGCGCAATCAGCAAAGCCGATCGGACATGGCTTTACATTGGTCTGCCAGTCGCCTTGGTCGGGGAGGTCGCCAACATCGTGCGGTGGCAAATTCTGATGCGCGTTCAAAGCATGTATATGAGCTGGCGCCGCGCGACCATGCTTTTTTTTGTCGGTCTATTTTTTAACCTTTTCATGCCGGGGTATACGGGCGGGGATTTCGCGCGCCTGTATTATCTGATGCGTGAATTTCCGGATAAAAAGAAAGAGTCGATTCTCACGGTCGTCATGGACCGTCTGATCGGGATGGCGGCCTTGGTGTTGACGGCTCTGCTGACGACCATTCTCCGCTGGAACTGGCTGCAGAAGACTCCTCAGGCAACGGTCTTACTGTGGGTCTTAATCAGCATGCTGATCGGTTTCGTGCTGGTTACGGCTGGATCCTTTGCCGTCACTGGCTTCAAGCTGGTGGACAGGCTGCCGGAGCATTTTCCATTTCGTGATCGCCTGGTTGAGACTTCCGAGGCGTACCATTTATTCGCCCGATCGAAGAAATCGTTGTTGTTTGCCTTTCTACTTTCCTTCCCGGTCTTGTTTTCATTCTACGGCGCGTTCTATTGTACGGCCAGGGCGCTCGGGGCCGGGGTCTCGCTCCTGGACATGGGCTCAATCATGCCGATCGTCACGTCGATCATTTCGTTACCGATTACTCCCAGCGGAATCGGCTTTCGAGAATCTCTTCTCGGAATTCTGTTAAATGACCTCTGTAACGTCCCAACGGAAATTGGCGTTTTGATTTCGCTTCTCGGTTTCGCGTACTTCGTTTTATTTGGTGTTGCCGGTGGCGTTACCTATTTGTTTTATGCTCCCAAGAAACACTCCCGCTGGCGCGAAATGCAAGACGAGGTCCGCCGGGCACATGGCTACTCCGATTGAGTCACCGCCTGAAAGGGGGTAGCATGCGATCTATGGATTTTCTTCTCGGACATTCACCGGACCCGGATGACGCCTTCATGTTCTATGCGATGGCGGAGCACAAGATCGATACACGTGGGCACAGGTTCGAACATATCCTGCAGGATATCGAGACATTGAATCAGCGGGCACTTCGCGGCGAACTCCATATCTCGGCCGTCTCGATTCACGCCTATGCTTACCTGGCGGACAAATATTCTCTACTCCCGTGCGGCGCAAGTATGGGAGATGGGTACGGCCCGATGCTTGTCACCCTGGACGAGCCCCCGAGCGAATTAGGCGGGGTACGCAAATGGCTTGAGTCTAAAACGATCGCGATTCCAGGCCTAAAAACGAGTGCGTATCTGGCTTTGCGGTTGTTCGCTCCAGAAGTGCAAACTGTGACGATTCGATTTGACGAAATTTTCGACTCTGTGAAAGCCGGCCAAGCGGACGTCGGACTGATTATTCACGAAGGCCAGATAACCTACGCCGCTCAGGGGTTCAAACTGGCGCTCGATCTTGGGTTGTGGTGGAAGTCTGTAACCGGACTTCCGCTCCCTCTGGGCGGTAATGTGATCCGGAAAGATATTCCGCGAAACATTCAAAAAGAGGTTTCCGAAATTCTCAAAGAAAGTATCGAATACGGACTCAAACACCGAAAAGCTGGAATCGAACATTCGATGCCGTTGGCGCGCGGTCTGGATCAGGAAGGAGCAGATCGATTTATCGGGATGTACGTGAACGATTTTACCATCGACTATGGTTCCAAAGGCAGAAACGCCATTCGCGAATTTCTAGGCTGGGCCGGCAGGCGCGGGCTCATCCCGGAAAAAGTCGATCTGGAGTTTGTCGAGTAAAAAAAAATCAGTCGGCTACCTTCTAAAGAAAACGTTGGCTTCGTGCTGTTCGGGCGGGCACGGAGCATTCAGCGGAACATCGCTTGGAGCGGAGTCGGCCTGCACCAGAGTGTTGGTGACCAGGTAGTGTTCCACTTCCTCGCCACTGATATCGGCGAGCATCACCCCGTTAATCTGTATGCACGGAGAAAGTGGTTGCCCACTTTTTTGCTCCATTTCCCATCGAAACGCCGGGTTCTTGATGATGTCCTTTTCTTCGTATGGCAGACCATACTTTGCCAGGACTGCCCGAACACCAGCGCTCCAGCCGCAATGGGTTTTTAGATAGGCGACAATTTGCGGTTTATCCATAGTGCTTGAACTAAACGATCATTCGATAAGAGATTCTTGCAATTGATTTTTGGTCAAGGCTATTTGCGTCGATCGCTTGGACGATATTCTTCCTCGGCTGCCTGGAAGGCCTGTTCCTAGCCCACCATATCTTCACCGGGCCGCAGGCTGTCAAATGCCTCGGTCTCGCGCCGCAGTTCTTCGTCGGAATAGTGAGCCGCCTTGATCGACAGACCAATGCGACGCTCCGCTTTGTCGACCTTGATGACCCGGGCTTCCACCTCCTGCCCGACTTTCAACACGTCCTTAACCTTTGCGACATGTTCTTCGCTGAGCTGAGAAATGTGCACCAAGCCATCGATATCGTCCTGCAATTGGACGAAGGCGCCGAAGCTTGCGAGCTTCGTCACTTTTCCGTGAACCAAGTCA
The DNA here is from genome assembly GCA_035483355.1 of Chthoniobacterales bacterium. Classification (GTDB taxonomy): domain Bacteria; phylum Verrucomicrobiota; class Verrucomicrobiia; order Chthoniobacterales; family JAFAMB01; genus JAFAMB01. Next base: position 13,181 of record DATHPZ010000027.1, read on the forward strand.
CCAATTTTATACTTCTGATCGATTTCCTTCCAAGGATCGGAATCCAACTGCTTTACTCCGAGACTGATGCGCTGATTGACCTTATCGATATCCAGGACGATGGCATCGACTTCGTCGTTCTTTTTCAGCACTTCACTCGGGTGATTGATCTTACGTGTCCAGCTCAGATCTGAAACGTGGATCATGCCGTCGATTCCCTCTTCGAGTTCAACAAAGGCGCCATAAGCCGTCATGTTCCGGATCTTGCCTTTGACGCGCGATCCGATGACATACTTGAGCTCGATGACGTCCCACGGATTGGGTTCGAGCTGGCGAACGCCTAGAGAAATCTTTTGCTCCTCCTTGTTGACGCCGAGGACAACCGCTTCGATCTGCTGGCCCTGAGTGAGCACGTCGGATGGACGGGTGATTCGCTTGGTCCAGGAGAGTTCCGACACGTGAATCAATCCTTCCACACCTTCCTCAATTTCGACAAAAGCGCCGTACGGCACAAGGTTGGTGACCTTGCCGTGCACGGTGGCGCCCACCGGGAAACGTTCTTCAATCTTGTCCCACGGGTTGCGTTGGGTCTGTTTGAGCCCGAGCGATACGCGCTCCTTCTCTTTGTTGATATCGAGCACGACGACATCGATTTCCTGACCGATCTTGAGAAGCTCACTCGGGTGGGTGAGTCGTCCCCAGGTCATATCGGTGATGTGAAGCAAGCCATCCATCCCATCGAGATCGATGAACGCACCGAAATCGGTTAGATTTTTCACCACCCCTTTGACGGTGTCGCCCAGCTTCACGGTCTCGAGGAATCGCGTGCGTTTTTCGGCTCGCTCCTGCTCGATGATCTCCCGGCGGCTGAGAACCACGTTTTTGCGTTCGTCATTAATTTTGACGATCTTAAAATCGTAGGTGTTCCCCACGAACTGCTGGAGATCCTTGGGGGGGACAATATCGATCTGAGAACCAGGGAGGAACGCTTCGACGCCAATATTTACGGTGAGGCCGCCTTTCACTACGGCTTTTACCTTACCTTTGATCAAGCCATCGCCTTCGAAGACCTTGACAATTTTATCCCAGTTTTGCTTGTGAGCGGCCTTCTCCTTTGACAGAACGACCATCCCATCCTCGTTTTCGAGCTTTTCCAGCAGCACTTCAACTTCGTCGCCGACCTCGACATCGTTCATGTCGTCGAACTCGGAGGCGGGGATCACGCCCTCCGATTTATAGCCGATGTCCACCAGAACCTCCCGCGGCCGGATTTCCAATACACGACCCTTAACGATGCTGCCTTCTTTAAAATCGCGCAGGGACTTCGCGATTAGCTCCTGCATTTCTGTCATAACGTTTACAAGCACCAACAATCCACGGTTAACCTAAAGTTGATCTGATTCGGGTAGCCAAATCAGACCACCTTCACGAATTCAGAGGGAATTGGAACTTAGTCGGATTTAGCCTTTTTCGCAAGGGTGAGTCTTACGGGAGTCGATCGACCACTTACTTCATCAGGAGAACCGAACGAGCCCGCTTGATTTCACGGGTTATCTTCCGATGAAGGTGCGCCGGCATGCCGGTGACGCGTCGCGGCAAAATTTTGCCGCTCTCCGTCACGAATTTCTTGAGCAGGTCCGGGTTTTTATAGTCGATGGCTTCTGTGGCAATATCGATCCGGCGGCGCGGCATGATCCGGTTTGCCCGTCGGAAATTCGATCTGCGTTTAGCATTTTTCGGTTCCATTACTTTACTTCACCTCCCGATGAAGGGTGCGTCGGCGCAGAAAGGGATTGTACTTTTTCTTCTCGAGGCGGCCTGGCGTATTTGGGCTTTTCTTGTTACGCGTGCTGATGTAACGAGAGGCCGGTTTGCCTTCCGCTTTCGCCTCCGTGCACTCGAGTGTAATGATTTCCCTTGGCATGACCGCTAATCTTTCGCGTCGGTGATCGTGTCCTCTTCTTCTCCTTCACCACCCTCTTCATCGGTTAGACCGAAGAGGGAGGTCACAGGCTGCCGGACACGCATGGCCTTCTTTTGTTTTTCAATCTGCGTCTGGCATTCGACCGTAAATCTTGCAAAGGGTATGGCCTCAAGCCGGGCGTGCGGAATCGGTTTACCCGACATTTCGCAGATACCATAGGTGCCGGCTTCGACGCGTTTGAGCGCCTCTTCGATCTCGTACAGAGCATCCTGCTCCTGCGAGAGCAGACTCAGCGCGAAATCGCGATCGTAGGCATCGCTGCCAGCGTCTGCCTGATGCATCCCGAATGCCGACGCCTCGCTGCCCTCTGCGCGCGAGCGGAGCGTATCCCGCGAAACCCCCATCATTGAATCGAGGAGGCTATCACGAAGTTGAAGCAACTTGCTTTTTTGTTTGCGCAGGAACGGAGGAAGGTTTTCGTCGCCTTCTTCTATGCCCGACGAAGCTAGCTGCTGATTCTCCGACTCAGTCGAATCAACCTGCCCATTCTCCGACGTCGCGTCCTTCTTTTGTGTTTTTGATTTCGCCATACGCTCAACAAACGAATCTGCTGTTTTGCTAACCGTTCCCAACTAGGAGGGCGAACATATACTGGCAATTGGATAGCCGTGCAAGAGGAAATGTGTGCCTTCTAGGAACTTGCACTGGCGTACCGATTCAGGGCAAACCGCCAGAGGATTCTGGAAAAAAAAAGCATCAGCGCAGACGCGAGCAGAAGATGCATGATGAGCCACCAAGGCGTCTCGGCGGCGTTCATCAAGACACGCGCAGGCACATTTGTTACGACAATGACCGGAATCAGCCAGCTGAAGACAAATTTGACCGGCCCCTTGAAGACGGCGTCGGGATAACGGGCCAGGTTCATTACGTTGTAATAGCCCCAAATGAGTCCCTGTGATCGGATAATCCAGAAGCTCACCGTTCCAAGCGAGAATAAGATCGCGTAATGAATCGTTACGCCGAGCATCATCGTCACCAGGTAAAGCACGATCTGGCTCAGGCCCGGAACAATTTGGAGCTTGTACAAGGAGTAGGTGACGATTGCGACGCCCACCAAGGCATTGACAATGCTGTCGAGCCCGAATTGCCGGACTGAAATGGCAAACTGGCCGTCCACCGGCTGCAGTAGGATGAAATCAAGTTTCCCGGTCCGGACAAGTTCGGGCAAATTGACGAGGTTGGTATAGAAGAATCCCTGAAAGATTTGGCTGATGATCTGATGCGTTCCGACGAGCAATACCATCTGCCATTTCGTCCAGTCGCCGATCTGGTTTACTTGACTGAAAATTACTTCGATGAAGACCAGCTGGCCGACGAACCAAAGCGACTCCACGATCATCCAGAGAAGAAAATTCAGCTTGAAATTCATCTCCCGAATAAGGGAGTTACGCAGCATCACCAAATAAACGGCCCAATATTTTTGGAGAAGGGATTTGCCGAACGCCACCGGTGAATCAGGAATCAGGAGTTGCAAAATGGCGAGGTTAATCCGTGCCTCGAGATTAATTCGCTTGGAGGACAGTATAGGTTCCCGGCGATCAATATTGCTTCTTGAACTCTGCCACTCCCACTCTTAACTCCCTCAAAGTGTTCGGCAGAATTCTTCGAATCGGTCCATGCCCTTTTTGATCACATCCAGGCTAGTCGCATAGCTCAAACGGACGGTTCGGTCGTCTCCGAAGGCGATCCCCGGGACCACCGCGACGTTCGCCTTACTGAGCAGGCGGTCGGCGAAGTTCTGCGAGGTGAGTCCAAGCCGGCTAACGTTGACAAGAACGTAGAACGCGCCATTCGGACGCACCACTCCTACATGCGGCATTTTGGACAGCCGTTCAAGCATGTACTCGCGCCGAAGATTGAACTCATCACGCATGTCGGCCACGGGTTGTTGATCACCCTTGATCGCGGCGAGCCCCCCTTTCTGCGCGAAAGAGCAGGCATTCGAAGTGCTGTGGCTCTGAATGGAGTCAATCGCCTTGGCGATCGCTTCCGGCGCACCGAGATACCCAAGGCGCCAACCGGTCATGGCGTACGATTTGCTGAACCCGTTCACGGTAATGGTCAGATCGTAATACTCCTGCCCGAGCGCCGCGATGCTGTAATGCTTGGAGTCGTCGTACACCAACTTTTCGTAGATTTCGTCCGAAAGGATCAGGATTTCTTCTTCGGCGGCTACTTTTCCAAGAGAATCCAGCTCTTCTTTCGTGTAGACCGCTCCGGTCGGGTTGCCGGGACTATTCAGGATAATCATCTTGGTCCGTGGAGTCATTGCGTTCTCAAACTCCTCGGCCGTCAGTTTCCATCCGTTTTCTTCTTTGGTGTGAACAAACACGGGATCGGCTCCGGCGAGACGCACCATTTCCGGGTAGCTCAGCCAATAAGGAGCCGGAATAATAACCTCGTCGCCAGGCTGACAGGTTGCGAGAACCGCGTTGTAGCAGGAATGCTTGGCACCGTCGCTGACGATGATCTGGGAGGGCTTGTAATCGATACCGTTGTCCATCAGGAACTTGTCGGCAATAGCCTGCCGAAGTTCCGGAATACCGGAACTGGGCGTGTACTTGGTAAATCCTGCTTCCAGAGACGCTATGGCGGCAGCCTTAATGTGTTCGGGAGTGTCGAAGTCCGGCTCGCCTGCTCCGAAGCCGCAAACATCGATCCCTTCGGATTTCATCGCCTTGGCCTTGCTGTCGATCGAAAGGGTAAGAGACGGAGTTAAAGTGGAGGCTCTAGAGGAAAGTTGCATAATAAGACTGTTTTCAGGACTACATGTGCCACTCGGTCTTTTCAACCAAGGAATTCGAAAGGACAAAGACAAGCCGCCAAGGTCGGACACGAAGTCAAGAGTGCAAAAGTTGCCGTGGCAACTCCCGGCTCCTGCTCAGTTCTCGGTCCTCTGTGCCAGCATCGTTACCCATTTTCCGCGGGTTCGTTTTATTCCGATTTGGCCGCGGAGTTCATTAATTTTCTCGCTGACGCGCTCGACCTGATCACGCATCAAGCCCGAAATGATCATTCTGCCGCCCAGTTTGACCGCTGGCCAAAGTCTCGACGCAGCTTTTCGGAACAGATCGCCGTAGAGATTTGCGGCGACAACGTCGAAACTGCCTTCCGGCCTGTATTTCAAGACATCGGCACGAAATAATTTCAGGCCATCGGCCTTATTCAAATGGGCATTCGCTTTCGCAACTCGAATGGCGGTCGCGTCAAAATCGAATGCCAGGATCCTGGTGGCGCCAAGTCGCATGGCCGCGATCGCTAGAATCCCAGTGCCGGTGCCGGCATCGAGAAATTCCCAATCACCCGATTTCGGGGCGATATCGGTTAACAACCGAAGGCATCCGGCCGTGGTGGCGTGCTCTCCCGTTCCGAAGGCGAGGTTGGCGGGAATGTAGATGGTGCTTGAATCGAAGGCGGCGCCTGGGATCGGTTGGTCGTTGACTATTCGCAATCGTCCCCGAATGGAGATCGGCCTTTTTAGAACGACGCTGCGCACCCAATCCGCCGTGGAGTGTTTAAGGTCACGAATCTCCCCGCCGAAGAGTTTCAACAACAGAGTCGATTCGTTGGCCGTGATGTCGAAAATTTCCAGGCGGACTCGACGCGAGCTGGCAATCTGAGTGCTCACCAGGCGCTCCCAGCCCAGGAAAGCTAATCTTTCCTGCCAGGAATCGAGCCATTTTTCGCTGCTTATTTTTCTCCAGACGAGCATTCAATCGATATTCCTTGCTTCCTGCAGAACGACTTTCTA
>DATHPZ010000028.1:0-7730 GCA_035483355.1 Chthoniobacterales bacterium
AAGAATTGCGGAATTGGGAAATCGATATCATTTCCCCAATTCCGCATTTCGAAATCCGCAATTCGCGATACTAATTGGGACAGGCGCGCTAATTGAATTGCGGATTGCGGAATTGGATTAGCGAAGCTCCAAAGAATTGCAGAATTGGGAAATCAATGCGCATTTCCCCAATTCCGCATTTCGAAATCCGCAATTCGCGATACTAATTGGGACAGGCGCGCTAATTGAATTGCGGATTGCGAAATGCGGATTGCGGAATTGGACTAGCGAAGCTCCAAAGAATTGCAGAATTGGGAAATCAATGCGCATTTCCCCCAATTCCGCATTTCGAAATCCGCAATTCGCGATACCTTGTCATCAATAAGGCCTATCCTATCCTAGAAAGCCACCTGATCGCGGCCTTTGAGCGACAAGATCTCACGCGCATCGACCGGTGTTGCGACTTCCAGGCCCAGACTTTCAACAATCTGGCGAGCGCGACGCACTTGAGCGGCATTGCTGGTTGCCAACTCGCCTGGTCCGATCCATAAGCTGTCCTCCAAACCCACGCGTATGTTGGCGCCCATCGCGGCGGCCATGGCGGCGATCGGTAGTTGCTGGCGTCCGGCGCCCAAGACGGACCAACGATAGTCCCGGCCAAACAACCGGTCAGCGGTGCGTTTCATATGCAACACATCCTCGGGGTGGGTACCGATTCCGCCCAGGATGCCAAACACCGATTGAACGAAAAGAGGCCGCTGCACCAACCCACGGTCGAGGAAGTGGGCCAAATTGTAGAGATGACCAATGTCGTAGCACTCGAATTCAAAGCGAGTGCCGTTACCGGCACAGGTCCGCAACGCGTACTCAACATCCTGAAAGGTATTCCGGAATACCAGGTCCCGACTGTTCTCCAGGTAGTCCCGCTCCCACGAATGTCGAAACTCCTTGATGCGTTCCAATATCGGAAAGAGTCCAAAATTCATCGAGCCCATATTGAGAGATGCGAGTTCCGGCTTAAAGAGAGTTGCGGGTTGAATGCGTTCCTCGATTTTCATATAAGGCGCTCCGCCGCTGGTCAGGTTTACCACGACGTCGGTCGATTCCTTGATTCGTGGCAGGAATGCCGCAAACGCCGCTGGGCTGTGGTCCGGCTTACCAGTCTCCGGATTGCGCGCATGCAGATGCACAATGGCCGCGCCGGCTTTAGCTGCGCCGACCGACGCTTCGGCAATCTGGTCCGGTGTCACTGGGAGATGGGGCGACATTGACGGCGTATGGATCGCGCCAGTGATGGCGCACGTGATGATGATCTTTTGGGTTTTAGCCATGCTTTGCCTTCAACTGATATCATCTCCGAACAGTTGCCAGTTGTCAGTTGTCTGTTGTCTGTTGTCTGTTGCCAGTGGGGAGCAGAAGCGTGAGTTGATGCGACCAGTCCTCGACCCTTTCCGGCCTGTTGTCTTCGCCCTGAAGTATTGCCGGCACGGTGAAGCATATCTGTCGCCGCCAAATTTCCAACCGCCAACTGACAACTACAACCAACAACTGAGTCCTAAAGCCTCAGCGAGGCGAAGATCATCTCAAACTGCCGTTATCTTAATCTTAGTGCCATTAGCGAACCTCAAATTCACCCTGACAACTGACAACCGACAACCGACAACTGATTGGAAACGCCGAACGTGGAACCTCACGGTGCCTGTCAGACAGGTTGCCGGCTCTCCTGGGATGTCTCAATTTATGCACTGAGCCCCATCTATCTATAAGGCGCTCTGCTCGCTCAATCGTCTTTCCCGTTCGGTTTCTTTCAGATAGTGTCTGGATGATGTCTGACAAGATTTCTTCAGCCAAGCGTGCGCGTCGGTTACCCGACACGATTGCCGAATATCTGATGGCAACGGCTCGAGAACTGGCGCCAGGTTCAAAGCTCCCCTCCGAAAACCAGCTGGCGAAGAAGTTCGGAGTCAGTCGATCGGCGGTCCGCGAAGCGGTTTCTGGCGTGGAGTCGCTTGGTCTGTTGCAAATCCGAAAAGGCGCGGGGATGTTCGTCCGCGCTCCTCTCGTTGGAAATCTGGAGTTCCGAGGGTTCGATTCCGGCGATCTCGCCAGTACTGCAAAACTGCTGGAAATACGTACGGGTCTCGACGCAGCCGCCGCACGCATCGCAGCGATTCGCCGGACGGCTGAGGAGGTCAAATTTCTTCGTGAAATGAATGTGGCCGCCTCTCGACCGGACCTCACCATCCCAGAGGTCGTAGAAGCGGACCTGGCGTTCCACCTAGCAATCGTCAGGGCGACGCAGAATGAATATTTCGTTTCCATCCAGACTTTTCTTCTGGATCACCTGCGTGCTGGAATACTCTTCACCCGGACACTGGAATCCTATTCCAAGGAGATGATGGAAGAAGTCCAGCGTGAACACAGCGAAATTTTCCAGGCGATAGAAGCTCGAAGCGCGGATCTCGCTTCACGTTTGGCCGAACAACATGTCTTGAATGCCCGGCGTCGGATGAGGAGTGCGTTCGCCTCTCACGTCATGCCTGACATTGGGTGAGGAGGGAAGCGTTTCGGCGTACCGGTGCGTCGGCGTACCGTTACGCCGACACGTTTCCCCTAGCGCGTGCAACCGCGTACGGTGGCAGCGTGATCGTTTCCCCTGAGAATGCACGTTCCAACGTGTCCATCGTCCAAAAATCATGGGCTGCCTGCTCGAACTCCGATGCCGATAGGACGGAGAGACTCCCGGCCAACTTTGGGGTCAACTCTACGGTCTGGGTTTGGTCCGTTAGATTCGCGAGCCAAACCTCGATATCATGATCGCGTTCAACGGCGATCGCCTGGATTTCGCGAGGCTTGGAAATAGTCAAATCGACGAGGGGTCGCCCGCGCCAAGCAGCCAGCCCCTTGATCACATGATAAACCGGGTAAAGTCCTCCGTTTTCATCGAACCAGGGTTGCGGGTAGTCCGTCTTGGCATACGCGATCCCAAACTTCCCGACCGTGCCGCCAAGTGTCAGCGCGGAAGCGCCGCCTTTTGCGAAACGAGCGACAAATCCCACCGACCAAGCCGCGGCGAATAGTCCACGTTGACGAGGGTCCATTCCGTTCATTGCCTGACGGATATTGTGAGGGTTCGCCATGGGGGCTTCTCCGTACGGGTTCATCCGTAGTCCGATAGCACTTGGCCCCACGTGATACGGTTTGCCGTCAATAAAAGCTTCTACGCTTTTTGCCAGGTACGGAAGCGATTCCAAACCTTCCGTCGCCGAACGATCGTCGCCCGCGTGAAAAATCGCTACCGTGGTAAACGTAATGAGATCGAGCAGCGCGGTGGGCGGCCGCTTTCGATTCAGTTCGGTGAAGAAACTGAACATCCCACCACCAATTCGCGCATCGGGAAAGGCCGCGCGAGCCACCCGGTAACAACTATCCAGCGGCGGGCAGGGAGGCCACGGACTGCCTGGTAAAGTACATTTGAGATCCGATGCCGGCGAAATCATGACGACGGTAAAAGGATCAGCGAGCTCTGCAACAGCGCGACCGAGATCCTGGATCTCTTGTTCAAAATGATCAACGCTTGGAACGACGAACTCCAGCCACAATTCGGCCCCGAGCGCTTTGCCGATCGCGCTCATTCGTTCCAAGTCGGCTTGCCGATGTCCGAGACGCGGATCGTAATAACAAACGAGATGAGACGGAGCGACTTGCCTCAACGCTCCCAAGCTTCGCTCGGTGGCATCCAAAACTTTCGCATCGAGTCCAAGTCCCAGCGACGGCATGACGCCGGTAATCTGTTTACCCACGGTTAGCGAAAGACTCCGGTCGGCCGACTCGATTTCACTTAAGGTGCCCGAAACCATCAAGGTGACAGTCTGTTCAATCGTTTCGCCTTCGGCGATCAAGTATGGCCATGGTAAGGCCAACGGCCGAACATAGGTCTTGTACGAGGCATCCGTCCAGTTGCGCTGATCTTCCATCTCGAAAGTGTCCCCTTCCATGCGACAGGTAACTTTCAATCCCGGCAGAAATTCGTGCGTGATCGCTCGCAAGGCGCTCATGGGTTGGACGGGATCAATTAAAAGGGGAAACTTAGTTTCTTCGATCGTCCCGTCGATGTGAACGACCGTGCACGGGGCGCCGGCCACGCCTTCGATCGGATGGAGCACCACGAAACCGGTCCGATTCGTGAGGAAATCCGATTTCGCTGCTCCTTTTCCGGAGAAGCTGAGTGAACCATTGGACTTACCTGCGATCGCTGCCGAATAGCGAAATTCCTGCTCCTTTGTTTTGACGGTCGCTTCATACGAAACCCGAAACGTCTCAGGTTCCTCGTGAAAATTGAGGTGGGCAAACTGGGGGGCGTAAGTGCCCCAGTTTTTGTCGCGCACAACAAATGAAACCGCGCGAATCATTTCGCGGCCGTGATAACGAATATGACGGAGATTACCGTCTTCGAATTCCGCCGTGAGCGGACCAGCCTTGAGGAGTCGCGGTGGCTCGACTGCTTCGTCTGTTCCATACAACCGAATCGAATCCGAGATGGCGGGCGGCATAAGTATAAATTCAGCGAGAGAAAGCTCGGGTGGATAGGAGCCGCTCGATCAGCACAGCGGCAATGATGACGGCGCCGATGGCTGACCCCTGCCAAAATGGCGACACGTTGAGAAGGTTTAGACCGTTCCGAATCATGACCATAATGAGGACACCGATCAAGGTTCCAAAAATTGACCCACGGCCGCCGTATAAGCTGGAGCCGCCGATCACCACCGCCGCGATGGCGTCGAGTTCGAGTCCAGTTCCCGCGACTGGATCGATGGACATGACTTGGGCCGACGAAAAGGTGATCGCGACCGTCGACAATGCGCCCGAGATTACATACGGAAGAATGCTGAATGCCAACACGTTGAGACCTGCGGTCCGCGCTGCCTCCCGGTTAGAGCCGATCGCGTATATGGTGCGCCCGCCTTTGGTGAGGTTCAGGTAGGCCCATGCCAGCCCATAAAGCAACAGCAAAGTGAGAACGTTGGCCGGGATACCGAGGACGCTCGTATAAACCATGTCACCGAATTTCTCCGGCAGATCAGCGATTGCCGTCGCTCCCGAAAAAATGTAAGCGAGACTGCGACCGATAGCCATCACCCCGAGGGTAACGACGAACGAGGGAAGGCCGAATCGAGCAATCAGAGTGCCCGAAAAAAGACCGATCGCCGCGCCGGCGAGTACGGCCAAAACGATGGCCACCGGGATAGGGAAATGCTCTAGGCCGCGCCCTAGGATAACTCCAGTCAAACCGGCTACGGAACCGACGGAGAGGTCGATTCCACCGATTAAAATCACGAATGTCATCCCGATCGCGACGATGCCGACCACCACCGACTGGTCGAGGACATTCCACAAGTTATTGGAGGTCAGAAAATGCGGAGAGAGAACGGCAAGAACGGCGCCAAGAACAAACGCGAGCGCCAGCATCCGGATTTCGAGTCTTGCGACCAGGATGCTCACCAGAGAACGTTCAGTGGCGGTCGAATTCATCCGGCATGCTTCACTGAGATTTCATAATCCGTTCCAGGAAAGTCTCGATCTGTTCCCGAAGTTGGAGCGCTGAGGGAAGACCAGAGGGGCTGTCAAGGGTGACTCCAACCCAACCCATGTCATGGCCGCGCCTGCTCCGAACCGAAAACAAAAGTGTAGCGAGTTGGTTATTTGGTTCGATGACGAAGCTTTCGGACTTGGCGCTGAGAGCCGTTGGGATCCGGGTGTTTTCAATCATCGGCGTATCCGCAGCGCGAAAACCCGGGTCAGCCTCATCGTTGGCTACGGCAGCGTAGAGGCAAAAAAGCCGGTCTTGATCAATCAAGGTCCAAAATGCCGCGCCGTTCAGATCGCGCGCGATGTCTCGCAGAAACGCACTGTTCTTTTCCATCGAGGTGCGCGGGGCGGCGAACAGCGTGAGCTTTTCTTCATTGAGCATACCGCTGGGAACATTGGCGATGGATGAGCCGTCGCTCATCACCACGATGCGTTCACAGAGACGCAAAAGTTCCTCGAAATCGGAAGAAATAACCACGACTCCAACGCCAGTCTCAGCAACTTGGCGAAGCATGGCGTAAATTGAGGTGCGGGTCCCGATGTCCACCCCTTTCGTTGGCTCATCCAGGAGAAGGAGCGAGGGTTCCAGCAAGAGCCATCGCGCGATGATGATCTTCTGCTGCATTCCGCCCGAGAAATTGAGCAGGTTAGTATCGAGGCGTTGGGCCGGAAGTCCCAGGTTTTGAATCAGCTCGTCTACCTTCTGCTTTCGATGAGAATAGCCAAGCCCAAATTTACGGGAGGCTGCCAAATGGCCCAATAGGAGGTTCTCGCGAACGGAGAAGTCCGGGACGATTCCCTGCACCCGACGATCCTCGGCGACGAATCCGATACCGGCACGAATGGCATCCGCAGCCCGTCTTGGCGTATACCGTTTCCCATTCAGGAAGAGCTCTCCGCGCTGGCGAGGGCGCAACCCAAATATCGCCTCCACGGTTTCGGAACGACCGGCGCCGACGAGTCCTCCCAATCCGAGGATTTCGCCTTGATGCACTTTGAAAGAAACATCGCGAACACCGGGCGCCGAGCTGAGGTTTGTCACTTCCAAGACCACCGGGTCGGAAGTGCGGCTGGCGGAACGCTTGATTTCGTCGGGCGAGGTCGGTCTCACCTCTTGACCGGCCATCAGGCGGATTAACTCCGCCTGACTCAAAGACCCTGTCGGAAGCGACTTTGCGACCGTGCGACCTTCTCGCATCACGGTGACACGGTCCGTGATCGCAAATACTTCCTCGAGCCGATGCGAGACGAACACCAGCGTATGACCGGCCCGCTTCAGCGTGATCATCACTTGAAATAGACGCTCTACCTCGGGCGGACTCAAGGACGCCGTTGGCTCGTCGAAAATGATCAACGTGGAATTCAGTGCCAGCGCTTTCGCAATCTCGACCAGTTGGCGTTGCGCCGCGGAGAGTAAGCGCACTTCTCGGTCCAGGGGTAACGTTTCTTTTTGGCCCAACCGATCGAGGATTTGTTCCGCTTGCCGCTTCAGCCGGCGGTACGAGAGCCGTCCTGGCCGGCCTAGTTCCGCCAGAAAGACGTTCTCGAGGACCGACAAATCAGGCGCGAGTGAGGTCTCTTGCATGACCATCGTGATCCCCTGTTGGATGGCCTCCCGTGCGGTTCTCAGGCTCAACGACCGGCCTTGGAACGTGATCGAGCCCGCGTCCCGGATGACATGACCGGAAATGACCTTGGAGAGCGTTGACTTGCCGGCTCCGTTCGCACCGAGCAAGCCCATTATTTCCCCAGGATAGACGTCCAACTCCGCTCCGGCCAAAGCACGCGTTCGATCGAAGGCTTTGTCGATCCCGACAGCAACAAGCATAGGCGCGGTATCAGCCCGAGACTGAGCCGCCGCTTCGGAGTCTTCCACCTTCATCGATCTCGATGCTTATTTCATTTCATTGGCAAACACTGTTTCCTTAATGGTCGGAAGCATCTCATCGATGTTTTTGCTGGTGACAATCACGATCGGGACCAGGGTCTGTTTTTCCACTGGTTCTCCCTTGAGATGTTTAAACAGAGCTTCGCCCGAGCGAACTCCCATTAAATAGGGTTGCTGCATTCCAGAGACCACGATTTCGCCTTTCTTCAGAAGGTCGACAAACTCTGGAATCCCATCAAAACCGGCGACTAGAACAGTTCCTTCTCTCCGGGCC
>DATHPZ010000029.1:0-5386 GCA_035483355.1 Chthoniobacterales bacterium
GGCAGTGAGGAAGAGATCGAGATCTGCAAGTACGACGGAAGCGGTCCCGTCAACGTGGGTTACGATATCACGCACCTCGCGTTCGAGGTTGAAGATCTCGACGCATTCGCCAAACATGCCGCCGAAAAAGGTTATCCGCTTTCCGATGGTCCGACGAAAACCGGTGGCGGAAGCGTCATTGCTTTTGTCGATGCGCCGGAAGGCTACGAAATCGAGCTGATCCAGCATGGAAAGTAATTAACCCGGAAATCTCACGAGCCAAAGTGCTCGCGAGATTTCCCAGCGGCCGTGACGGGGATTAAACGTCTTGGGAGGACGGCGCCCGGATTGCCGCTAGTTTCCAAAAATCGGTAAGAATCCGGTCCGGAAACCCGAGAGCCATCGTGAGCTGCAATTTCTTCTCCAGCGGATTGCGGATGGAACGGATTCGGTGGTAGGTCGGCCCGTCGATCCAACCTTTCACCCGGGACCAAAAGGCAGTCGTTAGCACGGGATAATCGCTCCCGTAGAGGATTCGGCGTGGATCTTTTCGAAGCCGGTCGAGCGTTCGGAGATGGGTGATCTGTGAAAGAGCGGAGAGATCTCCGTAAAGGTTTGGATAAGACTGTCGCATCTGGTCGAACTGATCGAGATAATCATGATCCCACGGCAACGCTGGGGTCCCACAATGAGCGGCGACGACGTTGACTCCGCATTGGAGGGGCAAACGAAGAGTTTCGACGCTTTGGAGATCCCGGCGGTGGGTGGGCAGAGAAAACTCGCCCCCGGTGTGGGCCAGCAGCGGGAGACCCAAACGAGCCATGCGCTGCCAGAACGTTTGGTAAATCTGCCGGTTACAGTCGACGACTTGCACGCAGGGCAGAAGTTTGAGAAGAACGGCACCGGCTTCAGCGCAACGCTCCAGCTCGGCGATGGCGTCGTGCCGCGCCGGATGAATTGAGACTGCCGGCAGGAATTCCGGATGATTTCTTGAAAGCTCCAGGACGTAATCATTCGGCACAAAGAGTCCCGACAGACCGGGAAACCGATGACCTGTTTCATCATAGAGATCATCGCAAGCAAGAATCACTGCTCGCTCAAGCGTCGATTCTTTGACCCAGTCCAGCAATCGTTCGATATATCGTTGATCTAGCGCCGGGTCTCCCGGAGAGATCTTGAGACCGATACTGGCGGCCATCAAATCGATGAAAGGTCGCTGCCACCAGCGCAACGCTATTCGGCAACCGGAACCTGACTTTCCGTTACCTAAAACATGGACATGCATGTCAACCGGGTGAAGGCTACGTGCGATGGCAACCGACATAGAAATTTCAGCCTACTCCATCTGGGCGGATCTGCAGAGGATTCGCTCGACCAATCCGCTAGTGTACAACATCACGAACTCCGTGGTACAGGATTTCACGGCCAACGCCCTTCTTGCGTTGGGCGCCTCGCCGATCATGTCGGATTCCATTGACGAGACGGAGGAACTGGTCGCGGTATCGAACGCGCTTAACATTAACATCGGCACACCGAATTCCCACTCGATCGCGACGATGCTAAAAGCGATCAAGACAGCTCAGGGGCTCGGGAAACCGGTGGCGCTGGACCCGGTCGCTATCGGAGCCACGAATCTGCGGAGAAAACTGGTCGAAGATTTACTGCGATCCGGCACACCAACGATCGTTCGGGGAAACCTGGCCGAGATTTCGGTTTTTGCGGGCATGGAGTGGGGAGGCAAAGGTGTCGACGCGGGCGTCGATCTGCAGGACCCGGGAGAAATTGTGCGCAAGGCGGCCAGGAAGATAGGGTGCGGGGTCGTGGGTACAGGAAAGACCGATTACGCCTCTGATGGAGAGCGCATTTTCTCCATTGCAAACGGTCACTCGCTGATGACGCGCGTCACGGGAATGGGTTGTGTCGCCACGTCGCTCGTCGCGGCATTTCTTGCTGTGCAGCCAATTCCGCTGGTTGCCGCGGTTCACGCGATGGCGTTTATCGGGATTGCCGGGGAATGGGCGGCGGAACAGGCGCGAACGGAAGGCGCCGGGACATTCCGGGTAAAATTCCTGGACAGCTTTGACAGGTTAGAGCTTGGAAATTTCGAGAGCGTTTCCGCTCGCGAGATTTCCTAGTGTCCTGTCCCCGATGCCTCCGAAACGGCCCGGATCACACGCCCGCGCGCACCTCTGATTCCTTCTGTTGTCGGAACGACTCGATTGCTTCGTACTCTGCCAAACCGAGGCGATCGTAATGTTGAGCGGTGGCCCGATTATTGTTTTCCGCTTGTTGCCAGCTTTCGCCGGATTGACTCCCAAGGAATGGAGTTTGGCTTCTCTGAGACCGATGGTGAAAGAGACAATCCAACTTCACCGCCACCTCCGCCGGGCTAAGAGGTACGGCCATGTTGATTTCATGAGGAGACCAGGGACGTTCGCTGGATGCATACAGCCAGACCTGGCAAGCTTTCATCCAGGGTTCAGCGCCGCACTCCTCCAGAGCCGAAATCACCAGGCGGTATGAAATACCGGAGACACTCCCCGGCTCTGCCCCGGACCCAGTGATGTAGATCTGATCGGGCCGGATTCGTCGGCACAGTTCCCGGATGGCGGTCACGTCCTCGTCTGCGGACTTGAACTGCCGATAGCGGCCTTTTTCGTAAAACGGAAGATCTTGGAAGAGTACCTTTTCGAGGTCGAGACCGAGTACCTGGCAGGAAGCACGCGCTTCAGCCTTTCGAATCAGTCCCTTGAACTGGCGGAGGGTGGGACTGTCCTCGTCAAATGGCGCCTTTTTTTCGAGCTCGTCCGAAAGCTGGTCTAATCGGTCATTTCCCTGGGCATCCGCTGGGCGATCAACACCCAACTCGTTCAGAAGACTGATGGCCATCCGGGCTTCGTTGTCGGGCACGCCCAGATTTCCGGACGTCAGGTAAGCGAAGGTCACCTCGTGCCGGTGACGGCGCAGCCGATGGAGAGTCCCGGCCATACCCAACTCGGCATCCAGCGGTTCCGGCCCGAAAACCAGGACACGTTTTTGGGCGGGATCCGCCGGAACCGGTCGATTGGAATCGTCGGCATTCGGCTTTCCACCTGGCCAACCGGTGATGGTGTGTTGCAGCTCGTTGAAGATGCGAATATTGAGGCTGTACGCTGAACCTGTTTCGACAAGCAAGGCGGCCAAACCATTTTCAGCGTAGTCTTCGTCCCGCAAGCGCAGCACAGGTTTTTTCAAATCGCTGGCTAAAGAAACGACTGCTTTGCGGATGAGCTGAGGAGTCCACGCGACGGGACCGACCTTCCAAGGGAATCGAAATCGCGTGAGTTCACTTGCGGCAGCTTCGTCGATGTAACATCGGCAATTTGCATGGCGCTGCAGGAAACTGGCCGGGACAGTGTCAGTCTGAGGACCTTCGATCGCTTCACGAATAATCGCGGCCTTGGATTCACCCCAGGCAAGCAACACGAGTTCCTTGGCTTGTAAAATCGTTCCGACGCCCATGGTGATCGCGTAGGCAGGCACATTTGCTTCACCGCGAAAATCCCGAGCCGCATCTCGTCGAGTCAAACGGTCGAGCGCTACCATTCTGGTTCGGGAATCAATCCCGGAGCCGGGTTCGTTGAATCCGATGTGTCCGGTTCGGCCAATGCCGAGAATCTGGACATCAACCCCTCCGGCATCCAGCATCTTTCGCTCGTAATCCTGACAGTAGGCAAACACCTCCGAACGCGGGATAAGACCGTCGGGTACGTGAACATTTTCTAACGGAACATCAATGTGACTGAAAAGCTGGACTTCCATGAAATGCCGGTAGCTCTCCGGATGATGCGGCGGCAGCCCATAGTATTCATCGAGATTGAACGTCATAACGTTCCGGAATGAAAGCCGCTCGTCTCGGTGCAATCTGATCAATTCTCTGTAAAGCTTGACCGGAGTCGAACCGGTGGCGAGCCCGAGAACGGCCGTTCGACCCTCCCCCTGACGCCCACGAATGAGCCGAGCAAGAGAAGCCGCTACCAGGCGAACAGCGTCATCGGGACTTTGAAATACGGTCGTTCGGATGCGTTCGTGCTGCTCGGATTCAGAAGGGAGGCTATCCATGGCGAGAAGGTTAATCTAGACAACTTTTCGCCGCGCGCCAGGGGACGTGTCGGCAAACGCGTTTTCAGCGTTTCCACCGTGCTCAGCGGAATCCAAGGCCAAGGAGATTCACCACTTTCTGAGCGTTTTCGGGAGTCACGAAATTCGGGCCGGTCAGGATCAAATTGTTTTTTAACATGGAGCCATATCTAGTGTAGTTCGCCAAAAAGACGACCGGCAGATAGCCCTGAAGCCACTCTTGCTGATCGATTGCGAACTCCATTTGTTTTTTCACCAACGCTTCGACGATTACGGGCGAAATGTCGAAGGTGCAAAGTTTGATTTGGCCGATCTTCCCGGCCTGATCGACTGCTCGCAGGGCCGGTTCGGCGACAATGGGTCCCAGGGCGATTATCCCATCCAAGCTGGGATAGTTGCTGATATAATCGGCGACAACCTGCTGGCACTCTTTGAAGTCCATGGAGACCGGAAGGATCTGGACATGATGGAACGGACCCTCGAAACCTTCCCGGAAACCTTTGATTCGCTGTTCCAGCCCCAGATTCCCAACTTCCTGATTCAGGATGAGGGCGTTCTTCACGCCGGACGCCTTCATGCGTTCCCCGGCTTTTTTCCCGGCCGGTTCATCCTGTTGGCCGATGTGCATCAGGCATCCGAGCTGACTTGACACTTCCAATCCCGAATTGATCGAAATCACTGGGATTTTCGCTGCCACCGCTGCCCGAATCGATCGGCCCAACACCGCGGCGTCCGGGATCGATACGATCAGAGCGTCAGGTTTAGAAGCAACTGCCTCGTCGATCATCTGCGACATGGCCACCAAGTCGAATTTTTCGGGAGAACGATATCCCAAATCGCTGTCAGTTTCCGCGGCAGCCGCTTCGGCGCCGTTTCGCACGATCAGCCAAAATGAATCGGCCGCCTGACCGTGGGTCACCATTATTATCTTCGGTTTCCTCTGAGCGAGGGTGGGCAGAGGAGCTAACAAGCTCGCCGCACAAGCAAGCAAGGGGAGGAACTTCCAGTTAATCATAGACAGGAGTACAGGAGGGCAGGAAACGATTTTGGGCGTTCATGGGTGGAATCGCAAAGCAAAATGAAATAAAGCCGCTCTGCATCCGGTGGAGTTGCAGATCATGTGCCTTTGCTACTTCGAATTGAGTGCAAATGGTAACGAGTTGCACCTTTTAAGGTTAATCAATGATGCACAGGCCTGTCGTCTTGCACGATTAATTACTCGCAGCTCTGGGCGCAACACGATAGAAAGGGTCCTGCCGGCGCTCGACGCGCTCGAGCAATTCCGATA
>DATHPZ010000030.1:0-18742 GCA_035483355.1 Chthoniobacterales bacterium
AGGTACGGATCAAACTTTTGCATGATCACCTGCAGACCACGGTGCTCGAGCAATGTCCCGAGCGCCGCGGCAGCGAGCCCTTTCCCGAGCGAACTGACCACCCCGCCCGTCACAAAGATGTATTTCATCCGGTTCTCCTGCTCAAAATAAGCCGTTCGACCTCGGTCGCATCCTCGGGCGTGTCTACCCCGATGGAATTGACTTCAGAAACAACGACGCGAATCTTCAGGCCATTTTCCAAAGCGCGCAACTGCTCGAGCTGTTCGACCTGCTCCAAAGCGCCGGGAGACATTCTGACAAAGTCCAACAGCGCCTTCCGGCGGTAACCGTAAATGCCGAGATGTTTATACGTTTTGACGTCGCCGATTCCCCGGCGGAATGGAATGCTGCTGCGGGAGAAATAAAGCGCGTCCCCTCTACGATCGAAGACCACTTTGACATGGTGTTCGCTGAATGATTCCTCGAGCGGAACGGGTGTCGCTGCGGTGACAATCGGGATGCTGAGATTGTCTTTCAATTTTCGGGTCAGCCTCCGCAACAAAGAGGGATCGACCAGTGGCTCGTCACCCTGTACATTGAAGATGATCGTGGTCTTCTTAAGTTTTCTGGCAACTTCTGCAATTCTGTCTGTCCCGCTTGCGTGATCCGCGGCAGTAACGGCAACTTCCGCACCGAAGTTAAATCCGGCTTCGGCGATTCGCATGTCATCGGTGGCAATGACAATCCGGTCGAAGCAACCTGCCTCGAGGCAGCGCTCCCAAACATGTTGGATTAACGGTTTGCCGGCGATACCGTGGAGTGGTTTGCCAGGAAATCGGGTAGATCCCCACCGAGCCGGGATGATGCCGACAACTTTGCTCATTGGCATGACGCGAGTTATCCCGGGATTGGCCTGGAATCAACCCGGATAAACTCCACGACTTCACGAAAGTCTTTGGCAACCAATGCAACGCCGGATTCCAGCGGGCCGCCCCCGGCTTGGGCACCAAATAGAATCGTCGCCCTCACTCCGGCCCGGATACCTGCCTCAGCATCAGATATTTTATCGCCCACCATATAGCTCCGCTCGAGGTCAATGCCCAATTCTTTGGCCGCTTCCAGGAGCATCCCCGGATTCGGCTTCCTTCGCTCCGATCCGTTTTGGGGGGTGTCTGCGCAGAAATAGGTGGCATCGATGACGCCCGGACCCAGCTGTCTCTCGAGTTCTTGTTGGACGGACCAAAATTCTTCTTCCGTAAAGTACCCCCGGCCGATACCGCTCTGGTTGGTGATGATGACTAGCTTAAAGCCGGCTTCTTTCAGCTTCGGAAGCAGGCGGGCAACGTCCTGCAAAAGTTCGACGTCGCCAGGGCTAGAACAATACCCGACGTCCCTCATCAGAGTTCCGTCGCGATCAAGAAAAATCGCCTTCTGTCCTTTTGAGTTGGTCCTATCCATTTCTCTGGTGGAAACTCTCCAGCAGCTCATCCGGAGTGAGGGTGGCAGTTCCCAACTTGCCGACGACCACGCTGCTCGCGTGGTTCGATATCTCCGCGGCTTCGATCGCTGAGGCGCCCGAAGCCAACGCCAGCGTGAAGAGCCCAATTGCCGTGTCGCCCGCTCCGGACAGATCGTAGACTTCACGAGCACGTGACGGCACGTGGAATGGAGGATTCCTTTGGTCAAAGAGAATCATTCCTTGTTCTCCCAGCGTTACTAACAGGAAGTCCGGATTCCAGGTTCGAAGCAACTCGGCTCCGACCAACAGGAGTTGAGGATCTTGGAGGGGATTCGGGTCCGGTTCGTGCCAGGGTTGATTGGCAGCTGCGAAGGCCTCGATGCGATTTGGTTTCACTGCGGTGACTCCGCGCCAGATTAATCGATTGTGAGGATTGGGGTCGGCGGTTACCAGTTTGCCGGCCCCTCTCGCCAGAGCCGCGACCTTATCGACAAAATTTTGCTGCAGGAGGCCTTTTCCGTAATCTTCGAAAATAACGGCATCCAGTTGTGGGAGGAGCTCACGGACCTTCTCTACGCAGCGGGCCTGAGCTTCGCCACTCAGCGGGTGCGGTCGTTCGCGATCGACGCGAACCACCTGTTGCTGCCGTGCGATGATCCGGGTTTTCACGATGGTCTGAAAAGACGGATCATTCTGCAGTCCCTCCAGGCTAATCCCGTTTTCTTCGAGAAGCGTTCTCAATTTCTGGGATTGGGTATCTTCTCCGATCAAGCCCATCACAAATACCGAAGGCGTAAACTCTCTGACATTTCGTGCCACGTTGGCGGCGCCTCCGGCATAATAGGATTCCCTGATCACTTCCACCACTGGGACCGGCGCCTCCGGCGAAATCCTGGAAACTCGCCCCCAAACGAACTCGTCGAGCATGAGATCACCGATTACCAGGACGCGTTTACTCGAAAATCCACGCAGGAGTTCTTCGACGCGATCGACCTTCATTGTCTCTCAAGCCATATTCGTAAACTGCGTTTGCTCAAAGAAAAAATTCCTTTTAGGATTGGCCGTTTAGTAATCTTAAAGATCAAAAGGTGAGGCCTGTGAATAAATTGTCGGTTGATTGCGTAAGAAATGCCCTGGACATGGAGAACGCCTGAATGATTAGGAATCTGGCTATCGTCGCTTTTGCCACGACGCTTCTTCTCTCGACAATATCGGGATTCGGCGAGGCACCTCCAAGCCGCATCGATCTTTCCAAGTTCCCCGCGACGCAGCTTGACGATATCGTCGTTCCGCTGCCCAGTGAGGTGTTCAACGTGCTGGATAAGTTGGGCACTCCCAATTGGCAGGAGCAACTGCGAGATCCCAACATCAAGAATCGCGGCGAGCGCGAACAGATTGCTCTCTTGTTGGGCTCCGTCGTCGCTGAAGGTTTTGTCGCTGTGGAGGCAGCCGATAAAGCGCGGGTCAAGCAGATCGGCCGCGACGTGCTGGAACTAGCCCGAGCGATTGGAGTCGAATCGACAGTCTTAACCCGAACAAACTCGATCGTCACTAAAGCCGATGTCGGAGATTGGATTTCCGTCCGTCGGGAGCTGGACGGCGCCCTGACAGACGTGAAGAAGGCCATGATCGAGCTGAAGGACGCGCAATTGGCGCATCTGGTCAGCCTCGGCGGATGGCTGCGCGGCACGGAGGTACTGACCGCTGTGGTGCAAAAGAGCTACTCCTCGGACGGTGCGGATTTGCTGAATCAACCCGACCTTCTCAAATACTTTCAGGAGCGCATCGCCGATATGCCTCCCCGGATGCGCAATAAACCCCTGGTCAATAGAATCCAAAAGGGACTCGACGAGATTTCCCCTCTGATCAACCAGAAGCTCACTCCGGGTTCGGTCAAAAGAATCAACGAAATTACCGGTCAGATGGTAAAGGCGATCGCCTCTCGCGCCTAGCGGATTAACTTTGTGAGACGATTTCTAATTTTCTTGAGTTTCTGCGCGATCCTCACACCGGCGGGTGCAACGCTGGACGACGCTATCGCGAGCGCGCTCCAGGCGATGGACTTATACGTCAAACAGGGGTATATCATCCGCGATGACCAGTGGGGCGGTGATCTCGGCATCAGAGAACAAAAGGCGATACCTCATACCCTTTTTAAAGGCAACGATTACTGGTTCTTCATGGCGACAGACGTCGAGTACGCCCGGGTCGCGATCCATCTGTACGATAGCAAAGGGAAACTTGCCGAGAACGATTTCTGGCAGAAGGGCCGGTTCGCGGCCGCTCGAATTCTCCCTCCGACGACGGGCACTTACTACATTATTGTCGAAGTCACAAGTTCACCTAAAGAACGGACCACCTGGGCAATGGTGTACGGGTACAAATAAGGCGCCGTTTGCTGCATAATGCATGATAATTGCCTCCGCTGACCTGAACTTCTCGCGCTTCGGAAAACCTTCTTTGCTTATTCGCAGCTTTGAGCTAATGCGTAAGGCCTTGCAACTACCGGCTTGATGGTTGAATCCGAGACGCTTCAGTTCGATAACGCACGGACGCTTCAGAATCTGTACGCCAACGATTTTAAGCTATTGCAAGCGCTGGAGGCGAAATTGACAGTCAAAGTGACCACGCGGGACGGATGGTTGCGTGTAGAAGGGGAGCGACCGAATATCGAGAAAGCGCGCAGAGTCTTTGATCAGCTCGAGGAGGCGCGTCAGCATGGCATCCAGATTCGGCGGCACGAATTTCAGTATGCCTTGGCTTCCGTAACGGAGGAAAGCCGTCAGCCATTGGGGCAATTGGCAGGCTACAAGGTCCTCACACCGACGCGTCGGGCTCCGATTATACCAAAGAGCGAGCAGCAGCTGAACTATGTTCAGGCGATTCAAAATTTCGATATTGTGTTCGGCGTAGGACCGGCAGGCACGGGAAAAACGTATCTTGCCATGGCGATGGGTGTTGACGCGTTGAGAAAAGAATTGGTCAAGAGAATCATTCTGACCCGGCCTGCCGTGGAAGCCGGAGAGGCTTTGGGATTTCTCCCGGGGGACCTCCAGGAAAAGATCTTCCCGTATTTGCGTCCACTCTATGATGCGCTGTATGATATGCTCGAGTCTGAGGAGATTCAGAGGTACATGGATCGGGGGGTTATCGAGATAGCGCCACTGGCATATATGCGGGGAAGGACTTTGAATCACGCTTTCGTCATTCTGGACGAAGCGCAAAACACAACCACTGAGCAAATGTTCATGTTTCTCACCAGGTTAGGCGCGGACTCGAAATGTGTGGTTACGGGTGATCAAACCCAAATTGATCTACCGCCGAAGAAGACTTCCGGTCTGATAGAGGCCATCCACGCGCTGGCGGGTGTGCCTGGGATTCATTTTACCCGGTTTTCTGAACGGGACGTCGTGCGGCACCCGCTCGTCCAATCGATCATCCATGCGTACAGGGTTTATCGGGAAGTGCCGACGGATACGAACAAGGGGTAAACGGGAGGAGTCTAAAGGCATGTTTGGAACCTCAAATCGGAAGAAGTTAATCAAGCAAGGCTTGGCGTGCCCGAAGACCCGTCGGAAATCCACTCAAAAAGAGTGGATGCGGAAGCTGGAGTCGGAACCTTGGGTGAAGGCGGGCATCTTTGGCGTGTTTGTGCTGGTTCTGGCCCTGCTGATCTTCTCGGGAGAACATCCGGATCCTGCGAAATACTTTTTAATCGGGCTGCTCGTGTTCCTGACTGCGGTCGCTCAACTCTGGATCAATCATCCGGACACCTTTCAAAAAAATTCGCGCGTGGGGTTGGTGTTTGGAGTGATTCTTTTTCACTTGTGTGTGGCGAAGCTGGTCATGGTATTCTCGACCCAGAGTCAAGGCGGGTTACCGAAGGAGTTTGGGGTTCTCTTGATTCCGTTTGCTCTAGCACCGCTGGTCTTATCGGTTTTGTTGGGCAAAAACCTCGGCATCTACGGCGCGATCTTTGTCAGTCTCTGGAGTTCAATTCTATTTCGTGGAGTGGACGCGTTCCTGCTTGTCATGAGCCTGATCAGCGGGTTCATCTCAGTTTTTGTGACGATCCAGGTGCGGCGCCGCAGCCGGCTGTTGCGGGCTGGAGTTTATGTGGGATTAGCGACCTGGATTTTAGCGGTCTCATTCGGAATCATCACGATCCCTTGGCTACGGTTAAATGACATGGACCTGAGCATGTTCGTGAAGCAATCGGCCGCAGCGATCCTCACTGGGGTTGTCACAGCGATGGTGGTCAGCGGAGCGCTACCGATGCTTGAAGCGGGGTTCCGGATTACGACGGACATGTCGTGGCTTGAGATGGCGGATCGCAATCATCCGTTGTTGCTCCGACTCAGTCTTGAAGCCCCGGGCACATGGCATCACAGTGACGTGGTGGCCGACCTCGCTGAAGTGGCCGCGAACAAGATAGGTGCTAACGGCACGATGTGCCGTGCCTGCGCCTATTTTCATGATATCGGGAAATTGGTCAAACCGAACTACTTCTCCGAGAACATTGTCG
This sequence comes from Chthoniobacterales bacterium, assembly GCA_035483355.1. GTDB lineage: Bacteria > Verrucomicrobiota > Verrucomicrobiia > Chthoniobacterales > JAFAMB01 > JAFAMB01. The sequence continues at coordinate 5,964 of DATHPZ010000030.1, forward strand.
GCGATGACAATCCACACGACGATCTTGCACCGACGATGAGCGCGCTGATCATCATTTCTCACGTTAAAGAGGGTGTGGATCTGGCACTCAAGTACGGGCTTAATCAGCGCGTCATTGATGTGATCCAACAACATCACGGGACATCGTTGGTGGCTTACTTTTACAAACGAGCGATTCAACAGCAGCAGGACGCCCGCGAAGGTGGAAAAATCATGAACATTCGGGAGGAGGATATCCCGGATGTACGCGAGGAAAGTTTCCGGTACAGCGGACCGAAGCCGCAATTTAAAGAGAGTGGAATCATCAGCCTCGCGGACGCGGTCGAGAGCGCCTCTCGGAGCCTCGAGAAGCCGACCCCGCAAAAAATTGAGCAGCTCGTGAGTGACATTGTCGGCCGTCGAATCGCGGAAGGCCAGTTGGACGAGTGTGACCTTACTTTGAAGGAAATTAAGATCATTGGGGAAACCTTCCGGTTCACCCTGCAGAATATGCTGCACACTCGCATCAAGTATCCAAAAGACGAAGAACGAGCCGAGCAGGAGGGACGGCGTCTTCGCAACCTTCCGCCTGCCACCGCGGCGTGATGCCAGTTCTCGAACTGTTCAACCGGCAACGCAAAAAGCGGGTGGATCTGGTAAGATTTCGCGCCTTTGCGGAACTGGCATTGGCAAAGGTGAGGAACCTAGCAACGCCGATCACGCTTCCGGAAGAAATCAACGTGGTCTTTGTCTCTGACGCCCGCATCGCTGGAATTCATCGTGATTTCATGTCGCTGGAGGGGCCGACAGACGTCATTACGTTTCGACACGGCGAGATAATCATCAGTGTGGACACCGCGGAGCGGCAGGCCCAAGAGTTCTCTACCTCCTTCAGCCACGAGCTAGCACTTTATTTCGTTCACGGCCTGTTGCACCTGGCCGGGTGGGATGACTTGACGGACGACGGCTGCAAAAAGATGGAAGATTGGCAGGAACGAATCGTTAAAGAAGTTGTCGGTGGACAGTGGTCAGTGGTCAGTGGTCAGTAAGGCTTCAGCTTCGAATCAGACGATGAAATCTGATTGTGGAATCTTTATTTGCGATCTTCTCTTTTCCAAATGCGGACTGTCATTGGCGCTTCCACTGGCAACTGACTACTGACAACCGACAACTTCTTGGTCAGTAAGGAAGAGGACCGGCTTCAGCGTCGAATCAGGTTATGAAATCTGATTGCGAAATCTTTAATTGCCATCTTCTCTTCTTAAAATGCGGACTGCCAATGGCGCTGACCACTGACCACTGACCAGAACCCTGGGCTAAATGGCGCGAAGTCAGGAACTGAATGGCTTTTGTCCCGGAGGGACAGGCTGATAGTAGCCAGGCACGAAGTGCCTGGGTATCGACGTAAAGCGGCTCCGTCCCGGAGGGACGGTCGAAAGTCGTTATCAGTCCCAGTGTCAGCAGAATCGGTTCAATCGTCCCGCTGGGACGGGCCCATTTTCCTCGTGATTCCAGGCACTTCGTGCCTGGCTACTATCGTGCTGTCCCTCCGGGACAAAACCAATCGCCATCGAAGTGCATCGCATTATCTTAGAGCTCCATGGGTCAATCCTGGGCTGGATCCTCCTGTCACCTCACCACCTCACCACCGACCACTGACCACTGACCACTGACCACTGACCACTGACCACTGACCACTGACAACTGACCACTGACAACCGACAACCTCACTGACCACTGACAACTTCTTTCAATGCGAGCACTCGTGCTAACACGGGCGGATGTGTGAAATGCAGGCTGACTAGCAGCGGGTGGGGCGTGAGGTTCGATAAGCTGTCTTTGCTAAGCCGTTTAAGCGCCTGGATCAACGGGTTTGGATTGCCTAGCGTTTCCGCCGCGAAACGATCCGCTTCGAACTCATCTCTTCGACTCCAGTAGTTCATCACGACGCCGAGCAACAGGGCTAAAGGCCGGATCAAGACCAGGTAGAGTGCCAAACCGACATAGTAAGAGTGGGTGGATACGCCAAAGGCTGCAAAAAGTTCGGCGTGCGAGATGCAAAACGATGCCCCCAGGAAAAGCACGAACAGGTAAAGCTGACCGATCATCAGATGTCGAATGATATGATGCTTCTTGTAATGGCCGATTTCGTGGGCCAGCACCGCCAGTAACTCTGGTACGGTGTGGCTGCCGATCAATGTGTCATACAACGCGATTCGCTTGTTCGGCCCAAATCCCATAAAAAAAGCGTTTGCTTTGGACGAACGGCGGGAGCCGTCGATGACCAGAAGTTCTCGAATTGGGAATCGTTGACGAAGAGTGAATTCCAGCACCTGATCTCGCAGAGGTCCGTCGGGAACGGGGCTGAGTTTAAAAAAGAGCGGCAGGATAACGGTCGGCGCGAGGTAAATCAAAATGACTGATATCGCGGCGGTGCAAAGCCAGCCGAGAATCCATGCCTGAGGTCCGAATGTTTCGAACAAATTTAGAATAATAAAAGCAAATCCGGCCATCAGCAGACCGGAGATGAACCATTCTTTCAGCCGATCGGTGATAAACGTGGCGGTGCTTGTCCGGTTGAATCCGTATCGCTGTTCGATCACAAACGTGTGATAGATCGCAAATGGAAGCATCAGAACTTCGCGGACTGCACAAAGGGTCCCGAGGTAAAGCAAGCCATTCAAGACGGTGGGCAGACGGAATCCGCGGATAAACTGATCCAAAGCTTCGAATCCGCCCAGAAACCAGAAAGTCAGCATTGCGGCGAGCTCAAAGGTTGAGACGAGCAACTCGAACCAAGTGTTCACTCTTGTGTACTCTTGCGATCGACGATACCGATTCGCGTCGTAGACATCCAAAAATTCATTTGGGACCTGTGTTTGCAGGCTTCGCAGGTTGAGGATTTTGGCAAGAGAATCCAGGAGGTAATATCCGACTAAGGTGCTGAAAACAAACCCACCGATCATATGCAATTTCAGTTCGCGCGAATCATCGCTTATCCGGCGGAAGTTTTCAGCCAGATTCGGATGCCGGGCTAAAGCCTTGTATCTGTCTAGCGCGTGTACCCGGCCCAACGAGCCGCGAAGCCCGGGGCCTACCCCGTAGGCGCTTCTAAGATAAGGGTCTATTCGAAATGGTCTTTGCCCCGAGGGGCCGCACTACGCTTCTCCGTGCGGGCAATACTTCAGGGCGAAGACAACAGGTCGGAACGGGTCGAGGATTGGTCGCATCAACTCACGCTTCTGCCCCACTGGCAACAGACAACGGACAACTGGCAACTGTTCGAAAGGCTCAAAATCCAGGTTGCGGTTGACCGATCGGTCCACTATCTTTCTTTTGCGAATGCGGTTCTGTGATTCCAAACTGCGCCTTTTGCAGACTGCCCATGAACTCATCTGGCGGCAGAGCTATGGCTCGGTGGGTGTCGATCAGATTTGTGAGCAATCTCGGGTCAAAAAAGGAAGTTTTTATCATTTTTTCCGCTCTAAATCCGAACTCACAGTGGCGGCTTACGAGTTTCGCTGGGATCAGATTCGTTTGGCTTTGGATCGGATTTTTTCGACGCAAGTACCGCCGTTGGAGAGGCTGGAAGCTTATTTTGCCAACATTCGCCGCAACCAGACCGAGCACTTCCTGAAAAACGGTCGCGTTTTGGGATGCCCTTTCGCCTCTTTAGGAAGTGAGTTGAGCACACAAGACGAAGCGATTCGGCTGATGGCCCAACAAATCAGCGAAAGGAAGTGCCGCTACCTTGAAACTACCTTGCGCGATGCCATGGAGGCAGAGGATATCCCGAGGCAGGATCCCAAATTGCTGGCGCAGGAGCTCCATTTTTACGTCGTCGGTCTGGTCCAGGAAGCAAAGATCTCGAATAATCTCGCTGTTCTGGATCGCATGGAATCGGGAGCTTATCGAATCATCGGTGCGACTCGTGCTGAGGTGGCGTGAACTTCCGCAGAAAATTGAGCAAGCCCATCAGGACACTACTCGCATAAACCAAATTTTCGCTTATTTCCTCTATGGATCTCTTACTTAATGGAAAGCTCGCGCTGGTCACCGGATCGACTGCAGGCATCGGTTTTGCGATTGCTGAAGGATTGGCGCGAGAAGGCGCCACAGTGATTGTCAATGGCCGGTCCGAAGCTCGCGCGGCAAAGGCGGTGGAGAATATCCGGCAGAAAATTCCCCAGGCAAAGGTGGAAGCTTTTGCCGGTGATCTTGCCACTTTGGAAGTTTCCGAGGCCCTGAAAATCCGGCATCCCGATCTCGATATCCTCGTTAATAGTTTGGGGATATTCAATCCTCAGCCTTTTGAGGAAATCAGCGACGACGAATGGCGAAGATTTTTCGAGGTGAACGTCCTGAGCGCTGTTCGCCTTTCCCGGTATTATCTGCCGCGCATGAAACAGAGAGATTGGGGCCGTATTGTTTTTATTTCGAGTGAATCCGCGGTGCAGATTCCGGTGGAAATGATTCACTACGGTTTCACCAAGACCGCACAGCTGGCAATTTCGCGCGGCCTCGCGGAGAGCACGGTCGGCACGGGGGTAACCGTGAATGCAGTTCTTCCCGGGCCGACTGCTTCCGAAGGGGTCACTGATTTTGTCGCTAAGCTGGCCTCGCAGACGAATCAGACAGCGTCCGAATTCGAAAAGTTCTTTTTTGAAAAAGTTCGTCCGAGCAGTTTGCTCAAGCGATTTGCGACACCCGATGAGGTGGCGAATATGGTTGTCTATGTCTGCAGTCCGCTTGCGTCGGCGACGAATGGCGCTGCGCTCAGGGTGGATGGCGGCGTGATTCGCTCGATCGTTTAACGGTACTCGCCAAGATGCAAGCTGCCGAAATCACGATTCACCACGAATTTGTGCCCGGAGATCTCGGCCAGCTCATTTACATCCACGGGATGCAAAATTTTGCCGACTACGGATTCAATCACGTCCACGAGGCATACTGCGCGAGGGTCGCCGTTGAATTCATTCTCTGTCCGGAGAAGGGGCGTTCCCGCGCCTGGTTGGCGAAGAAAGAAGAAAAGGTTGTCGGCTCGATTTTCATCGTTGAACGGCCGGATAATCAGGCCCAACTCCGGTTGTTGTTTGTCGATCGCTCGGCACGGGGAGTTGGCCTGGGCCGATGGCTGGTGGAGGAATCGATCGGTTACTGCCGGGCCGCTGATTTTGATGTCGTTTACCTCTGGACGGTGGAAGGTTTGGATCGCGCAATTTCGATTTACGAATCAGTCGGGTTTACCCGCAGCGCAGAAAAGCGCGTCGAGGAATGGGGGAAAAACAGCCTCGAAATTCGCTTTGATTTGCCTTTAGGGTCCTGTCCCCGACATTAGTGCACCGTCTCCTAAATCCCTTGAGCTTCGCCGCAGGTCAGTTGGCTAATGGTTATCCCGTGGAACCGCCGCCCCACTTTTGCCAACCAGGAAATCGAGATCCACACCTTGGTCTGCCTGCAAAACGTGGTCGTGAAAAAGTCGATACCAGCCGCGTGCAGGAGGTTCCGGTACTTTCCATGTTTCCTTTCTCAGGGCGAGTTCCTGATCGGAAACTTCCAAGTGCAACCGGCGTTTCGGCACATCGAGGTCTATCATGTCGCCCGTCTGCACGAACGCTAACGGTCCGCCAACAGCCGCTTCAGGCGCCACGTGCAGAACCACCGTCCCGTAGGCGGTCCCGCTCATTCTCCCGTCGGAGATGCGCACCATGTCGGTGATCCCTTTGCGCAGGACCTTGGCCGGCAGCGGCATGTTGCCAACCTCGGCGAAACCCGGGTAGCCCTTTGGTCCAGCACCTTTCAAAATCATGATACAGGTCTCGTCAATCTCGAGATTTTCGTCATTAACCTTTTCATGCAGTTCCTCCACATTTTCGAACACCACTGCGCGTCCGCGGTGCTTGAGTAATGCCGGCGTTGCCGCTGAAGGTTTAATGATGGCGCCATTCGGAGCAAGATTCCCGCGCAGGACCGCGATGCCGGCACGCGGTTTGAATGGCTGCTTGAAAGAATAGATGACCTTGCGGTTATAGCATTCCGCATTCTTCACGTTCTCCCAGATCGTTCGGCCACTGACAGTCACGACGTCTTGGTGCAGCAGACCGGCTTCACCGAGTTCGCGGAGCACGACCGGCAGGCCTCCGGCGTAGTAAAAGTCTTCCATCAGAAACTCTCCGGACGGCTGCAGGTTGAGCAGACACGGCACGTCGGACCCGAGTTCAAAATCGGCGAGCTTCAAATCTACACCAACGCGCCCGGCCAACGCGATCAGATGGTTAACCGCGTTCGTAGAACCACCGATGGCGGCGTTGGCCCGGATGGCGTTTTCAAAAGCTTCCCTGGTCAGAATCTTCTCCATCGTAAGATCCTCGCGCACCATTTCGACGATGCGCCGACCGGCCATATGAGCGAGTACTTGGCGTCGGGCGTCTACGGCAGGAATTGCCGCGTTATGCGGCAAGCCCATACCGAGTGATTCGACGATGGATGCCATCGTTGAAGCGGTCCCCATCGTCATGCAATGGCCCCGGGAACGGTTCATACACGACTCCGCTTCAATGAATTCGGCCATCCCGACCTTACCCGCCCGCATCGCTTCCGACATCTGGAAGACGCCGGTTCCGGACCCGATGCGTTGGCCGCGATAACATCCATTCAGCATCGGACCACCTGAGACAACCAGCGCCGGGACGTTGCAGCTTGCCGCACCCATCATGAGTGAAGGTGTTGTCTTATCGCATCCGCACAGCAGCACAACCCCATCGATGGGATTTCCGCGAATGGTTTCTTCGACATCCATTGAGGCCAGGTTCCGGAACATCATGGCGGTCGGTCGCAGGTTGGTCTCACCCAGCGACATCACCGGGAACTCCAGCGGGAACCCGGCCGCTTCGTACACGCCTTTCTTGACGTACTCGGCCAATTCGCGGAAATGTGCGTTGCACGGGGTCAGTTCAGACCAGGTATTGCAAATGCCGATTACGGGTCGCCCATCAAACAAATGATGAGGTAAACCCTGATTTTTCATCCAGGAACGGTAGACGAAGCCCATCTTATCAATTTTCCCAAACCATGCCTGGCTCCGGAGCTGAGTCTTTGGAGGGGTTGTCATAATATCTCTCTCATTTCGACCTGGTGCATGGCCTCCTACTGAGGAGACGATGCACTAGTACTAGTGTTATCAAGGCTTGGCTTACGTGAGAGCGCGACTAGCGCTCGAGAGGATTTGCTATCCGGGCAATTTCGTATCGTCGCTGCCAGAGTTAGTAACACCTCCGCGCACTTTTGCCGACAGATTCCTATCCACTTCCTCTCGCATCCAAGTTTAGACGAAATTCGTCAGGAAACTTAGGCCGCTAGGCCTGGGATCTGCAATTACACCTTGGGATAAAGCGACTACTCCTGGGGAGAAGGAAGACCCAGTTTGCTGCATCCGCACCAACTTGCGAACAAGGCGGAACAAAACGCCGGGGCTGAACCCTCTAGCCCTTCCGGGGCCGTATGATCGGCGCTAAACAGATAAGAAAGGGCGTCGACATCGAGTATTTCAGCCCAGAGCCAGGCTGGAAGCCTACCCTACACTACACCGTCGCCGCGTCACGGTGGGCACGAGAAGGTGCTTTCAGGTGCACTCGAATCATTGCGCGACACTCCGGGGAGCAATGTAGGGTAGGCTTCCAGCCTGCCTGGGCTGAAATACTCGATGTCGGCGCGCTTCCAGGCTGGACCTGCTTTTCTTCGAATTGTGTACAAAGCCCAGGGTTGAAACGCCGGCTGAGTCCTAAAGCCACTGCGGGACAAAGATCATCCCAAACTGCCGTTATACATCTTAATAGATTTAGCACTCCAACTCGTCAACGATCCATTGCACGGCTGTCTTTGGGTTTGCCGAGTCAGTGATTGGCCGGCCGATGACGAGATAATCTGCTCCGGCTTCGACGGCCTGCCGCGGAGTTAAGATTCGTTGCTGGTCGCCCGACTCCGACCATGTGGGGCGGATCCCCGGGATGACTGTCGTGAATATAGAACCAAAGCGCTCGCGCAAAACGCCGAGTTCCTGCGGGCTGGCCACCAAACCGGTGATTCCGACCTTCTTAGCAAGCTCGGCCAGCAGCAACACTTCATCCTCCACCGTTCCGCGAAAACCAATTTCGGACAGTGCGACATCGTTCAGACTGGTCAGCACGGTGACACCGAGAATCAAGACGTCCGAGATGCCGCGGCCAACCACGGCGGCTTCGCACATGGCGCGTCCACCGGACAAGTGGATCGTCAGCATGTCGACACCTAAGGCCGATGCAGACTCGACGGCGTGACGGACGGTATTTGGGATATCGTGGAATTTCAGGTCGAGAAACACCTTGGACCCGGAGGCACGCACTTCCCGAACGATGTCCGGCCCCGCCGCGGTGAAAAGTTGATTGCCAACCTTGAAAAAGCCGACAGTTCCCCCGATTGCTTCGATGAGTTCGCGGGCGGCTTGCGCCGTCGGAACATCTAATGGAACGATTATTTTATCCTTTGCCGCGGTCGAACTTTGCACAGCATGACACTGTATGAAGACCCTTAGCGCGGCCAAGATCAATCTGACTCTGGAGATTCTCGGAAAGCGGGCCGACGGTTTTCACGAGTTGGCCACCTGGATGCTGCCTGTTGGTTTGTACGACTCGATGGGAATTGAAGTGGCTGCCCGGCCATCATTCAGCTCCAACGTGCCGGAGCTAAAAGGGGATCCGTCAAACCTCGTTATTCGGGCTGTACAGATCTTTAATCGGGCGGCCTCAATCGACACGGTTTACGCGATTCATTTGGAAAAGCGGATTCCAATTGGCGCCGGGCTTGGAGGCGGCAGCTCGAACGCTGCGGCGACATTGCGATTGCTGAATGAACTGCACCACTCTCGGTTTAGTATGCAACAGTTGGAGGAGTTGGCTGCAAATCTTGGTTCTGATGTGGCGTTTTTTATCTCCGGCGTATCTGCCTGGTGTACAGGACGGGGCGAACGGATCGAACCTCGTGTCTTTCCGGACGATCTTTGGATATCTCTGTTTAAACCTGGGTTTGCAGTTTCCACGGCCGGTGCGTACGGCGCGTATGCCCGACTGGCAGCTAATCGCAGGCGTGGTTTGGAAGCCGACACGCCATGGGGAAAGCTTCGGAATGATCTTGAGCCGGCCGTGTTACCGAAATATCTGTTCCTGGGGTTGCTGAAAGATTGGCTGAAGAAGCAGTCTGAAACTTTGTTCGCGTTGATGTCCGGTTCTGGATCGACGATGTTCAGCATCGTGCGAAGCCAGGCAGATGGAGAAGCGCTTCAGGCCCGATTCCGGGCGGAATTCGGCGAGCGGACATGGTCGGCGGTGTGCAAGCTTAATCCGAGTGAAGTGTCATGATACCCATGACGATGCGGTATATCAGCCATGGGGATGGCGGCGGGCCGGAGGTATTGGGCTTCGCGGAGGGCCCCGTCCCTGCAATCGGCCCGCGTGATGTGCTGATCCAGGTCCACGTTGCCGGGGTTAATCGCCCGGATCTTTTACAACGTTCGGGACAGTATCCACCGCCTCCTGGGGCCTCGCCGATCCTTGGTTTGGAGGTGGCGGGTCGCGTTGCCGCTCTTGGCGAGGAAGTGACCGCTTGGAAAGTTGGAGACCAAGTTTGCGCGTTGACCCCTGGCGGAGGATACGCGGAGTTCTGCCGGACAGACGCGAGCCACTGTCTGCCTGTTCCCCGAGGTTTCAATCTTGCCGCCGCCGCAGCCATTCCGGAGAACTTTTTCACCGTTTGGGCAAACCTGATGATCCGCGGACGCCTCCAGGCGGGCGAAAACGTACTGATCCACGGCGGTTCGAGCGGGATCGGCTACACCGCCGTCCAGGTTGCGAAACACTTCGGAGCCATCGTTTTCACGACCGTGGGCAATGAGCAAAAAGCAACGTTCTGTTTGGGATTGGGCGCCGACCATGTCATCAACTATCGAACTCACGATTTCGTAGCCGAGATCAAGAGGATTGCCGGGGCGCGCCGCATCGACATCATTCTCGACATGGTCGGCGGAGCTTACATCGAGAAGAATATCGATTTGCTGACGTTCGAAGGGAGGCTGATCCAGATCGCTTTTCTTCAGGGAAGCACCGTTTCCGATTTCGACTTCATGCCGATCATGGTTCGCCGGCTGACTGTCACCGGGTCAACGTTGCGCCCCCGGAGCGTCGAGGAGAAGGCGAGCATAGCACAGGCGTTGCGCGAACGAATCTGGCCGCTGCTGGAATCCGGTCAAATCAAAATTGTTGTCCATAAGATCTTTCGCTTCAGCGAGGTCGCCGAAGCGCACCGAATGATGGAACGCGGCGAACATAGCGGAAAGATAGTCTTGAGCTTAGAGTGATCTTCCCGATGGAAAATCAGTCCGCTCTTGGAATCATTGCCGGAAACGGTGCTTATCCGTTTCTTATCGCGAAAGGCGCGCGGCAGAGCGGCGTTCCCGCGATTCACATTGCCGCTTTTGAAAACGAAACAGGGGTGGAATTGGCCGGCCATGCTGATTCGATCGAGTGGATGCGGGTTGGTCAACTCGGCCGGCTCCTCAAGTATTTCGAGAAGACGGGTGTTCGCCGGGTGATTATGGCCGGCCAGATTGCTCCGAAAAATTTGTTTGATCTGCGGCCCGATTTCAGGGTCTTGATGGTGCTCAGCAGATTGAAAAGGCGGAATTCCGAAACCTTGTTTGGTGCGCTGGGTGATGAATTGGCGAAAATCGGCATTGAACTATTGCCGGCCACGACCTTTCTGGAGGATTCGTTGGCGGTGGAGGGGTTGATCGGCGGTCCAAAGCCGAAGAAGCGTTGTCTCGAGGACATAGCGTACGGTTTCGAGATCGCAAAGGAGATCAGCAAACTGGATATCGGGCAGACCGTGATCGTTCGAAATGGAACGGTGCTCGCCGTTGAGGCGTTCGAAGGGACAAACGAAGCAATCCACCGTGGGGCGGCTCTGGGAAAGCAGGGAGCGGTGGTGGTGAAAGTTTCCAAGCCGAACCAGGATATCCGGTTTGATGTTCCGGTGATCGGGTGCGAGACCCTGGAGGTCGCCTCCGCCGCCGGTGTTGCCGTCATTGCCGTCGAAGCCGGGAAAACGCTTTTGTTGGACCAAGAGGCGGTAAAAGCCTTAGCCGAAGAAAAGCAGGTTACGATATACGGTTACAAACTATGAGCAGTCACATTCGAGCGGGCGTCGTCGGAGTCGGCAGCATCGGTAAAAACCATGCGCGAATCTATTCCGGTCTTCCCGGGGTGGAATTCTCGGCGATTCTCGACACGAATCCTGAGGTTGCGAATGTGATCTCGCAACAGCATGGCGTGAAGGCGGTCACGGACCTTTCGGAATTTGCCCGGCTGATCGATGTCGCGACAGTGGCTACCCCGACGCCGGATCACTATGAAGTGGGAAAATTTTTGTTACGCCAAGACAAACATCTGCTGATCGAAAAGCCGATCACGGAAACGCCCGGACAGGCCGAAGAACTAGTCAAACTTGCCAAGGAACGTTCTTTAATTTTACAGGTCGGCCATGTGGAACGGTTTAACCCCGTGCTCAGTGCGCTCGAGCAGCGCTTGACCAGGCCGCGGTTCATTGAAGCGCATCGATTGTCGCCCTACCCATTTCGAAGCGTCGAAATTGGAGTTGTCCTGGATCTGATGATTCATGATTTGGAAATCATTCTCCACCTTGTTCGATCGCCGGTGAAGAGCATCGACGCGGTGGGTGTTCCAGTTTTGAGCAAAGGTGAGGATATAGCGAACGCGCGGATTCGCTTTCAAAACGGGTGCGTCGCAAATGTCACGGCGAGCAGGATCAGCCCTGAAAAGATGCGGAAAATCAGGGTGTTTCAAGAGGACGCGTATCTTTCGCTCGATTATCAGAATCAAAGCGCAGAAATGTTCCGATTGGTGAACGGCATGATCACTCGTGAAGCGGTGGAAGTCGATAAGGACGAACCCTTGAAACGCGAACTTCAATCCTTTGTCGAATGCAGCCGCCGAGGCATTCAACCGGTGGTATCGGGTTCCGAAGCCGCAGCCGCTCTAGAATTGGCAATCGAAATCACCGAGATCACGAGGTCGGCGACCGGCGAATTGATCAAGGATCTGGGGCGAGGCTGACCGCGGGGTAACGCTTCGCTGAGGTGAGGTCCCCCGGCAACCAGCATAAAACGCAATCCAACGATGCTTTTACGCGCCACTCAGGTCACGGCTAAATCTTAGGCAATCATCCGTAATTTTCAGGTGTGACCCGATGCACGTGAAGCGCATCTACATTATCGCCGGCGAATCCAGCGGGGACGCGCATGGTGCGGTTCTGATGCGTGAAATCGTCCGGTTGGTTCCCGGTGCCCAATTTTTTGGAGCGGGCGGTCCTCAGATGCAGAAAATCGCCGGGGAACAGTTCATGGATTGGACGCAGGAAGCTGTCGTAGGGCTCTGGGACGTGGTGGTGAAGTACCCGTATTTTCGAGAAAAATTCTACCGGATGTACCGCGAAATTCGCGGCTTGAACCCAGATGCAGTGATCTTTGTCGACTACCCTGGGTTCAATCTACGGCTGGCCCATTACCTCCGTCGCAAGCAATTCACCGGGAAATTGATCTACTATATCAGTCCTCAGGTCTGGGCATGGAACCGGGGCAGAATACCGCGGATGGCGGCGTTCCTGGATTTAATGATCTGCATCTTTCCGTTCGAAAAATCATTGTACGAAGCCAGCGGACTGAGAACTGAATTCGTTGGCCATCCAATGATCGAA
>DATHPZ010000031.1:0-5398 GCA_035483355.1 Chthoniobacterales bacterium
GTACTCGTCCTCGAGTTTAAATGGTGCAGCCAAATGCAGCGCTCCGTCGATATTGCTGCCACGTCCTGCTTCCGAAGTAAGTAAGGCGTCTCGCCTTACTCCCGAACTAAGTAAGCCCTCTTGCCGTCTTCCAGCTTCCAGTCAGAGGGTAAGGCGGGACGCCTTACTTACTTTGCCTAAATGGCGTCCTGCTTCCGAAGTAAGTAAGGCGTCCCGCCTTACTCCCGAATTAAGTAAGCCCTCTTGCTTTCTTTCAGCTGCCAGTCGGAGGGTAAGGCGGGACGCCTTACTTACTTTGCCTAAATGGCGTCCTGCCTCCGAAGTAAGTAAGGCGTCTCGCCTTACTCCCGAAGTACCGGAGACGACAGCGACTATCGAATGATGCCCCTTTCGCTCTTCTCAATAAACTTAATTAACTCCCGCACCTCTTCCACCTCTCCGAAACTCTTCTCCAATTCTTCCACGGCCTGTTTCGTGTTCAGATTGGAACGGTACAAGATCCGATACGATTCCTTCAGCACTCGAATTGTCTCCGCCGAAACGCCTCGTCGTTCCAGCCCAACAATGTTGACCCCTCGAATCACCGCCGGATTTCCATCCGCAATCAGGTAAGGCGGCACATCTTGAACGATCTTCGAACATCCTCCGGTAATCGCGTGTTTCCCGATTCGACAAAACTGATGAATCGCGGTTAAGCCTCCGATGATGGCATGCGCTTGAACCAGCACGTGACCTGCCAGTGTCCCGTTATTTGAAAAAATAACTTCATCTTCCACGACGCAATCATGGGCAACATGACTGTACGCGAGAAAATTCCCGCGACTCCCGACGCGCGTCACCGACCCGATCGCCGTCGCGCGATTCACCGTCACAAATTCGCGGAAACAATTGCCCTCGCCGATCTCGAGATACGTCGGTTCACCGGCGTATTTCAGATCCTGCGTCTGTTGTCCGATCGAACAAAACGAATGGAACCGGTTCTTAGCTCCTATCTTCACCGGACCGCAAATCGTCACCTGATTCTGCAGCCAGCAACCAGCGCCTATCGTCACTTCGCGTCCAATGACGCAATACGGGCCAATGACCACATCCGGACCAATCTCGGCCTCCGGATCCACAACTGCGGTGCGATGAATGCTCATTGAGCCACAAACGCAAACATCAATGTCCCTTCGGAAGTCACTTCCCCGTTGACCAGACACCTGCAACTCGCCTTCCCGATGTTCCCTTTCGCTCTCAGCAGTTCGGCCTCAATGATCAACATGTCGCCGGGGACCACAGGTTTTCGAAACTTAACGTCGTCCGCACTGAGGAAGTAGCCGATTCCGCTGGTGTCCGTAAATTGTTTCCGGAGCAGGATACTGGCCACTTGAGCCATCGCTTCTATCTGCAGCACCCCCGGCATCACCGGATGCCCAGGAAAATGACCTTGAAAAAACGGTTCATTGATCGTGACCTGTTTAGCTCCGACACATTTATTATTTCCTTCAAAGGAGAGGATCCGGTCCACCATCAGAAACGGATAACGATGCGGAAGGATCTGCATAATGTCCCTCACATCCATGACGCCGGTACCGATTGGAATGACTTGGGCAGGCGCCATCGACAACATGTGCGCAAAACGTTTGGCCAGAGCTTTGGTCATTTCCGCATTCGCCGCGTGACCCGGTTTGACCGCGATCACGTGACCCAGAAACCTGCACCCGGCGAGAAAAAGGTCCCCAACGATATCGAGTACCTTGTGCCGGGCAAATTCGTCCCGATACCGCAACGGTTCTTTCCCCATGACCGATTCGCCCCGCACAACGATTGCGTTCTCCAGGCTCCCTCCGCGAATCAGGCCCTTATCGAGAAGTGGTTTCACGTCCTCGTAGAAAACAAACGTCCGCGCCCGGGCAATTTCTTTCTCATAGATCTCCGGCGTGATTTCCGTTGAATAATACTGGGTAAATCGGCCCTCCGGACCAACCTGGGTACAAGAAATGCGATAGGTGCGATCCGGCACAATCGTCAATAGAGACCCCGTCTTCGTCTCGATGTGAAGCGGTTCGCGTACTTCCATTGTTTTGCGCACCGCCTTTTGCTGTTCGATCCCGCATATATTGATCAGCTCCACAAAGGGATATGCGCTTCCGTCGCCGATCGGCGGCTCGTTGGAGTCCATCTCCACGAGTGCGTTGTCTACTCCCATGCCGCACAGCGCTGAGAGCACATGCTCGACCGTGTGCACTTTCACGTTGCCGTCGGCAATCGTGGTCGCCCGTTCGACGAACTTCACATGCTCCACCTTCGCATCGATCGTCGGTTCATCCGGCAAATCGATGCGCTTGAATTTAATCCCATGATCGATCGGCGCCGGATTCACCCGCAAGCTCACCTGTGACCCCGTATGCAAGGAGGTCCCGGTCAGACTCGCGCTCTTCGCCAACGTCTGCTGATAAAAAAAAGCCATAAATGAAGGGGACCGTGTTAGCACACCAGAGTCCCGGAAGCAACCGTTCACCGTTCGGCGTTCACCGTTCACCGTTCGGCGTTCACCGTTCACCGTTCACCGTTCACCGTTCACCGTTCGGCGTTCGGCGTTCGGCGTTGTAGGCGAAGCGTCTCGCTTTGCTCTTGGAGAGCCGGACAAACCCGTAAGGTCCGCTTACCGTGCTCAACGATCGCCGCGTTCGCCTCCAAATCCGTCGCCGAACAGTGAACGCCGAGCGCCGAACGCCGAACGCTTTCCTCTACGATCGGAGGACCAACTCATTTATTTTGTCGGGATGGTCCGCTTACCGTGCTCAACGATCGCCGCGTTCGCCTCCAAATCCGTCGCCGAACGGTGAACGCCGAACGGCGAACGCCGAACGCTTTTCCCCTATTTTGCCGTTCCTCAACTGGATGCGCCGTTCCGCTGTCTCGGCGACCTCGACGCTGTGGGTCACCACGATCAACGTGGTCAGTCGTTCATCAGCAATACGTCGAAAAATCTCGAGGACCTTGTGTGCATTGGCAACGTCGAGATTGCCGGTCGGTTCATCAGCAAGCAACACTTTGGGCCGATGCACCAGGGCGCGCGCGATCGCTGTGCGCTGCATCTCGCCGCCGCTGAGCTGATGCACAAAATGATGCGCCCGTTTTTCCATTCCAACCAGCTTCAGCATCTCGCGCCCACGGGTCGTAGCCTCACGAAACTTGACCCCTTGAAATTCGAGCGGAAGACAGACGTTCTCCAGGACGTTGAGCGTCGGAAGCAAGTTAAAGAACTGGAAAACTATCCCCAGAGCTCGTGCCCGATACTCGGTCAGTTTTTTGTCTGAAGCGGTCTGAAGAGCTAATCCGTTCACCAGCACCTCGCCCGCGTCCGGTTTATCCAGTCCGCCGATCAGGTGCAGGAACGTGCTTTTACCCGACCCCGACTCCCCCGTCACAGCCACAAATTCTTCCGACTCGATCCGCAAACTGACATCGTCCAACGCCAAAATCGCGTTCTCACCTTGCTGATATCGCCGGGTAACGTTCTTTAACTCAATCATGGCAACATCAGGGAGTCACTTGAACCGGTGAATTCTGCGGTTCCATTTTTTCCGGACTTCGGGATCGGCAAACGCATTCTCTACGAAGTTCACCGGTTTCTGGTGATTGACAAACCCGCAAATCTCCTGGTTCACCCCACGGGCCCCGGAAGACCGGATACGCTATGGGACGAATTGAAGCGTCTCCTGGCCTTTGAAATCGTGAACGGCGCCAGGATCTCGTTCATCAACCGGCTCGACCGCGAAACCAGCGGCCTGATCCTCGTCGCGAAATCGAGTGACGCCGCTCGGCGATTGGGCCTGATGATGGCTCATCATCAAATCCGCAAAATCTACACCGCAATCGTGTTCGGCTGGCCCACAGAAGAAACGTTCGTCGTCGACCAGCCTTTATTGCGACAAGGGATCGTCCGTCCCTCCAGAATCTATCTGAAACAAGCCGTCCATCCCGACGGATCCCCGGCTCTCACCTCTTTCCGCGTCCTGAACCGTTTCATCATCGGCGACCGGCCGTTCGCCATGATCGCAGTCGAACCAAAAACAGGCCGAACCCACCAGATCCGCGTCCATCTCTCTCATGTCGGACACCCCATCGTCGGCGATAAAATCTACGGTCCAGACGAAAATTGTTATCTCGAATTTATCGAATCCGATTGGACCCCTTCATTGGAAGCAAAGCTCCTCCTCCCCCGGCAGGCCCTTCACGCTTCCGCTCTTTCCTTCGAATTCGAAGGCGCCCCCTTCTCTTTCGAAGCCCCTCTCCCCCCCGATCTCCAAAACTTCCTCGCCACCCAAGAGCCTCCCTGATCTCCCAGCCCAAATCGTACTCGTCCTCGTCTTCAACTCACAACCGCACCCAGACCGTCATGTCCGCGGCTCCTCTCTTTCCCTAACTCCTCCGTGACCTCCGCCTCCTCCGTGCGATAGTTCTTCCGCCTTCCTCTTTTGCTAATCTAACGTAGGAATTCGTCATGCCGCTTCCCGATGGGCCAAAATCTCCAGACATCCTGCAAATGCTCCAATGGATTAGGCATACTCACGTTTCCCCGCGTCACCAGATCGCGTCTTGATTTGGCAGGTGCCTCCCTGGTACCTGGTACCACTGTGGTCGGCTGTATTTACCTACCTAACCCATCACCGAGAAGACATCTATCCTGATCCGGACGAATTCAGGCCCGAACGGTTTTTAGAACGCCGCTATTCTCCCTAGGAATATTTGCCGTTTGGCGGGGGCGTTCGGCGTTGCATTGGCATGGCGTTTGCCCAGTTCGAGATGAAATTGGTGATCAGCGGCATCTTGTCGTGCTGTGAACTCGCGCTGGCCGATCCCCGTCCCGTGCGCCCGGTACGCCGCGGTCTGACTTCCGGTCCATCTCCATTTCGCATGGTGATCAACGATAAACGTCGTACGAATCACCACGCAACGCCACAGTCCACTCCCTAATCTTCCTCGTCGTTCAGTTGTCGGTTGTCAGTGGTCAGTGGTCAGTGGCAAAGCGGCCATCGAAGCGTCTGGTTCAAAAATAACTTGCTAGAGGCACAAAAGCTCCAGCAATCCCCCTCGCCTTTGCCTTGGCAGCTTTGCAACCAACGACTGGCAACCGACGACCGATCACTGCCAACTCTTTAGCCCGGAGATGCAGCCGTGAGGCTCGGCTCACAGGCCGCTTTGGGAGCGGGTGGCCAAACCGGAGCACGAGGCCGAGGGCGATCGCGGAATGATGGCGAGCACCCGGAACCTCGGGTTAAACAGTCGATCGCCCGCTGATCCAGTCCTCTCATCGGACACCCCAAGGCCAACGGCGTTCTGCCGGCACCGGGGGACCTTGTTGCCCTCCCAATCCTCGCCAGAAATAATAATCCATCTTTATTCTGGA
>DATHPZ010000032.1:0-23444 GCA_035483355.1 Chthoniobacterales bacterium
GTCGGCGTCGGGTATGGGGTCGGCGTCGGGTATGGGGTCGGCGTCGGTTTAGGCGTCGGCGTCGGGCATGGTGCCGGTGTTGGTGTTGGTGTCGGGGTCGGGCATGGTGTTGGTGCCGGCGTCGGTGTTGGTGAAACCAACCATTCTGTTGGTGTTGGTGGAGCAATTGGAGCCGCCATAGTCTCCCAACCGTTAGTATTAACGATGAGGAAGATCGCTGCCGCCGCCATGTACGATTTTACGTTTTTCATATGGTGGTCCAAGTTGATCTTACAGAAGAAACATCAATCTGTCGGCGGTTTCAGAACCAGCTTGATGGTCGAATTACAGCCAACCGAATGCTTGTTTAATTCGGTTGTCGAAGTTTTGGCAAGTCGCGATTGAACATTCCCCAAAAAACGTTAATTTTATTTAATATAATATTTATAATTTACGTTTTATTATAAAGATTCTAAACCCTCACTTTTACCCGGCATTGCGTATGGAGGGCATGTTATATATGCTATTAAATCTTAATGCCGATTCTCAGCGATTTAAGAGATCTAACCTCAAAATAGTACATTATTTAAATCCTCTCTTTCTCGGCATTGCATACGGAGGACCTGTTATATAGGCTATTAATTCCTAATGCCGATTCTCAGCGATTTAAGAGATCTACCCCGAATGGCACTAAGTTAAGGGCTGTTTGGGATGGTTTTTGCCCCGCAGGGGCTCTGCAGTTTGGACATTTCGAGAAAGTGGGCGCCGGAAAAATTTTGGGGCTTTGCCTATGGCCCAACGGGCCAAAAAAAGTATAGCCCAGCCCAGGGTTCGGATCTGAACCCAAATCAGCGCAATACTTTAATCCTCGCTTTCCCCGGCATTGCATACGAAGGATTTGTTGTGTAGACAGTTAAATCCTAATGCCGATTCTCAGCGATCTAAGAGATCTGACCCCCAATCAGCGCAACGCTATCCTGGCCAGCTTCCTCGGTTGGACTCTCGATGCCTTCGATTTTTTTATCATTGTCTTCGTGTTGAAGGACATCGCAAAGGAATTCAAAGTGGATATTCCGTCGGTTACCGCCACACTCTTCATCACTTTGGCCATGAGGCCTCTAGGCGCGTTTCTCTTCGGCATGGCAGCAGATAGATTTGGGCGCCGGCCGACGTTAATGCTCAATATAACGTTCTACTCGGTCGTCGAATTTTTGTCCGGTTTTGCGCCGTCGCTGAATGCTCTCATAATCCTCCGAGGTTTGTATGGGATTGCGATGGGCGGCGAATGGGGCGTAGGCGCGGCGCTGACGATGGAGACAATCCCGGCAAAAACTCGCGGGATCGTATCGGGATTGTTGCAGGCCGGTTACCCAAGCGGTTACTTATTAGCGGCCGTCCTGTACGGCACGGCTTATCATTTTCTCGGTTGGCGCGGAATGTTTATGGTCGGTGCCTTGCCGGCGCTTCTTGTGCTCTTCATCCGCAGCAATGTCGAGGAATCACCTGCCTGGCAGCAGCGCAGCGCTCAACCGATTGGAATGGGTGCGACCCTAAGGGGAAGGTGGAAGCTCTTTATTTACGTCATCGTTTTGATGACCGCCTTCAACTCGTTCAGCCACGGAACCCAGGACATCTACCCCACCTTTCTGCAGCTCCAGCAGAAGTACCCGCCTGAGGTTGTGAGCACGATCGCGATTATCTACAATTTGGGCGCGATCCTGGGGGGACTCACCTTCGGCGCCTTCTCCGAACACATCGGGCGCCGCCGCGCGATTGTGATTGCTGCGCTTCTTACTCTTCCGATCATCCCACTTTGGTCCTTGGCAAATAATGTCGTTCTGCTCTCCCTGGGCGCCTTTCTGATCCAATTCTTTGTCCAGGGGGCGTGGGGCGTTATTCCAGTTCACCTGAATGAGCTTTCGCCCGATTCGGTGCGAGGAACGTTTCCCGGTTTTACCTATCAATTAGGAAATTTTTTTGCCTCAAAGAATGGAACCATCCAGACGACACTTGCCGTATCCTTCGGCAACAATTACGGTTTGGCGCTGGCCATCACTGCGGCCATCGTGGCGATCGCCGTATCGGTCGTGACAGCCCTGGGTCCAGAGGCACGGGGCGTGAAATTCGGCGAGGGGCATCCATCTCCATAAAGCGCAGTGGACGAAATCGGTTTTCGTCAAGAGGGACGCGCTCTAATTCGACGCGGGTGAAATCCCTTGATAGGTCATCACAGTTTTTGTATACGGAAACGAGTCCTTTCCCCCCATGAAAAGAGCCATTGACTGCTTGACAGCGAATTTTTCTTCGACGGTTGCGATGAGTGCTCCGCCAAAAGTGACGTATTCGGACTTCCTGAGCGGCAGCCAGAAACGAATCGTCGAGGAATTCAACCAGTCTCCGGGCTGAGGGCTTCAAGAATTGCTGACCGACCATTCGTCTCAGATCAGCAAGAAAGACGGATCCCCGGATCAACTCTTGGGATCTCCGCTCGAACTGCCAAACCGTTTACCAAATGAAGTTTTCCTATGAATAAAGCCCAGATCATCGTCGATTCGGATTTTTGCATTTCGCAATTGGACCGCCGTCTGTTCGGGTCATTCGTTGAGCACCTGGGTCGTTGCGTTTACACCGGGATATTTGAGCCAGGCCACCCAAGAGCGGACCAGCACGGATTTCGGCATGACGTCCTCGAACTGGTTCGAGAACTTGGTCCGACGATCATACGTTACCCCGGAGGCAATTTCATGTCTGGCTATAACTGGGAGGATGGCGTAGGTCCGCTCGACGAACGGCCTAAACGGCTCGATCTCGCTTGGTTCAGTACGGAGACAAACGCTTTTGGAACGAACGAGTTCATTGAGTGGTGCAAGCTAGCCCAGACGGAACCAATGCTCGGCGTGAACCTCGGAACACGCGGTCCCGATGAGGCGCGAGAATATCTCGAGTATTGCAACCATCCGGGAGGCACACGCCTGAGCGACCTCAGAGTCGCCCACGGATACAAAGAACCGCACGCCGTGAAGTTTTGGTGCCTCGGCAACGAAATGGATGGACCATGGCAGATCTGTCAGAAAACCGCGACAGAGTATGGCCGCATTGCGAAAGAAGCGGCGAAAGTCATGAAGTGGGTAGATCCCGGAATCCAGCTTGCCGCCTGCGGATCTTCCGGTCGGTTCATGCCGACGTTCGGGGCGTGGGAATACGAGGTCATGGAGCACACTTTTGATATCGCAGACTTTCTCTCCCTGCACATGTACTACGAGAACCCACACCATGATGTGCAGGAGTTTTTGGCCAACATCGAAATCATGAACAGCTTTATTAAAGAAGCTGTCGCCGTCTGCGATGCAGTCGCCGCAAAACGAAGATCCGCTAAAAAGATCATGCTCTCCTTCGACGAATGGAATGTCTGGTACAAAGCGCGTACCGAGGAGGATCGTGAAAAGCCGGGATGGCCGGTTGCGCCCCGCTTGATTGAAGAGGTGTACGACCTGCAAGATGCGCTGATGGTTGGAGGCGCGCTCATCACGCTGCTCAACAACTCGGACCGGGTGAAAGCGGCGTGCCTGGCCCAATTGGTCAATGTCATCGCCCCTATTTTTGCGGAACCGGGCGGAGCGGCGTGGCGCCAGACGATCTTTCATCCCTTCAAACTGGTCACCCAACACGCTCACGGGAGCGTCCTGCAGACAAAGATTCAGTCGACTCAATGCGAAACAAAAACCGCGGGAACGATTGATCACCTGGTCGCCTCTGCGGTTCATGATGCCGGTCAGCGCAAGATCGTTTTTTTCGTGCTGAATCGCGACACCTCCGGCGCCATGGACCTGACCATCGATTTGCGAGGCTTCCCGCAAATCAAAAGCTGCGAGGCCCTCGAGATAGCCGGGCCCGACCTTCTCTCCTCTAACACAGCGCAGAAACCTGACGCTGTTCAGCCAGGCGAACATCGGGAATTCGCCATTCGACCAGACACACTCAATATCCCGCTTAAACCCCTCTCTTGGAATCTGCTGTCGCTCTCCTATTAGGTGAAATACCTTGATCGTTCGCCCCATTCTTCCTATACCAAAAAAAAGGTCCCCCATGAAAATAACCGTTTCCTGTCTTGCAGCGTGTTTCTTTTCCGCGGTCGCACAAGCCGCTCCAATCCAAATTACCTATTGGGATTTTCTCGGCGGCGGTGACGGAGTGCGGATGAAACAAATCGTGGAAGAATTTAACAAGGGCCAAAGCGAGATCCACATCAACGAGTCGACTCTCACCTGGGGCGAACCCTTCTATACCAAGGTTCATACGGCGGTGGTTTCCGGCGAGACCCCCGACGTTATGACCTATCATCTTTCACACTTCCCGGCTGGAATTGCCAATAAAGATCTCAGACCAATTACCACGGAAGAACTTACCCAAGCCGGCCTCAAAGCCTCCGACTTCCAAAAGTCGCTGATCGACAGGTCCCTGGAGCTTAGTAAGACCTATGGAAAGACAGATCAATTGTTTGGCGTCCCACTCGATATTCACACTATCGTCTTATACTACAACAAGACTGCGCTGCAGAAGGCCGGCCTGCTCGATGCCGATGGGAAACCGAGCGGCCTCGACAGCATCGAGTCGTTTACGAAAATGTTAGCCGCAGTTAAGGCCAAAACCCACTTGATTCCCGTCGCCTGGTCCGGGACGAGTTCAGAGGATCCCGCCTCCTGTTGGCGTGTTTGGTACACCTTTTTCAAACAGCAGAACGGGGATTTCTTGAAGGATGGTCAGTTATCCTTCGATAGCGTCACGGCTCCCGGAACTAAAGCACTTCAGGTGATCGCGGACTGGGCGAAGGAGGGA
This sequence comes from Chthoniobacterales bacterium, assembly GCA_035483355.1. Taxonomy (GTDB): domain Bacteria; phylum Verrucomicrobiota; class Verrucomicrobiia; order Chthoniobacterales; family JAFAMB01; genus JAFAMB01. The sequence continues at coordinate 4,816 of DATHPZ010000032.1, forward strand.
CTGATTCCGAAGAATACGACCTATCCTTCGATGGTGGCGCTGTTCACCGCCGGCCGCGGCGTTTTCATGATCAACGGCAACTGGGAAGTGCCAACCCTCGTTGATCTACAGAAGCAAAGTAAGCTTACCTTTGAATACGGCATCGCTCCGTTTCCGAAGCTCTTCGAAAACCAGGATACCTGGGCCGATTCCCACCAATTAGCGATCCCCAACAATCAGAAGACACCAGCATCTCCGGAAAAAGTCGCGGCGGCGCTGAAATTCATCGCCTATGTCGTTAAGCAAGTGACCTGGGCAGGTGGCGGCCATATCCCGGCCTACCTCCCGGTGCAGGAGAGTGCGGCCTACAAAGAGATGTCACCGAATAACCAATATAGCGCCGGCGCGGCAAAAAATGTCGTCTTCGAGCCCGGGATACCAATCTTTGGTGTGGGCAGCCCGAGCTTTGGCGCAATTAGCAATTTCCTGATCCCGGCCATCAACGGGCAATTACCCGTCGACAAAGGGTTCGGTCAATTCATCGCCGAAATGCAAAAGTTTGCCAAGCAACAGCAGTAGGCCAACCCGGGGGGAGGGTGGTTTCCTGCTATGACGAAAGCCCAACGAAATGACCGCCGAACGAAGCGCCGAAAGCGCTGGTCAATCGCTTGGGTTTTCGTAGCTCCCTTTCTCTTCTTTTATGGGGTATTTTTGATTTATCCCGCCATCGAGGTTTGCTATTTGAGCCTCACTAACTCGGATATCGCAGGCCAGGGAGGTTTTGTCGGACTGCAAAATTTTGTCGAGTTAATTGGTGATCAGGATTTTTGGGCTTCGGTGTGGCACACCCTCTATTTCATTTTTTTGACCGTCGTGCCAAATACCGCGGTCGGGTTTTTTCTGGCTCTCTTAGTGGTTCGTTTGAAACGATTGCGATTACCTATCCTCTCGGCGTTTTTTCTGCCTTTCGTCCTACCGGTCAGCGTAGTGACCACAGCCTCCCTATGGATCCTGGATACAAATTTCGGAATATTTAATTATCTGGTTGGAAGTTCGATCGCCTGGTTTCAGGATCCGCTGTGGGCCATGCCGGGCGTCGCACTGGTGACCATCTGGTGGACCGTCGGGTTTAACATGCTGCTTTTTATCGCAGGCCTGCAAAATATTTCGCCCGATGTCTATGAAGCCGCGTCGATTGATGGAGCAAACGCTTTCCAGCAGTTTACCAGCATTACCTGTCCGCTGATCTGGCCGGTCACCAGCCTGGTCTTGGTTCTCCAACTCATCGCGCAATTCAAGATTTTCGACCAGGTATATCTCCTGACGCAGGGGGGACCCTATAATTCCACGATGGTTGTCCTTCTCTACATGTATCGCCAGGCGTTTCAACTGAATCGGGGCGGATATGCTTCTGCCGTCGCTATCGTATTGGTCGTGATCATGTTACTGATCTCGGCTTTACAGTTCCGACTCCTGAAGGGGGGACGCGCAAAATGAAAAAAAAACGGATGTCACCTTTGGCGATGGTTTGCACCGGGCTGACCGTGATTATGGCTTTAGCTTGGCTGTTTCCCGTTTACTGGATCGTCGCCACAGCTTTCAAGAGCGAAACAGATACGATCGCGCTTCCGCCTTCTTTTGTGCCATTTCCGCCAGATTTTGGGGCTTTTATTTACGTAATTCAAAACAGCCCGATCTTCCGCTGGTATCTGAACACCGTCCTGGTGTCGGCAGTGATCACCTTTTTTTCTATTTCCTGTGCTTTGATGTGCGCCTATGCACTTTCGCTGCTCGATTTCCGAGGCAAGGGCTTAATTAATTTGGCCCTGATGGTAGGGTTCATGCTCCCCTTCGGCGCGGTGGCAATCCCGCTGTTTATGCTGATGAACAAATTACATTTTGTAAATACGTACGCTGGAATAATCCTACCCCAGATTGCTACACCCCTATCGGTGATTGTTTTCAAGCGGTTCTTCGACCAAGTCCCGATCGATTTCCGGAATGCCGCGGTGATCGATGGGGCAGGCGATTTCAGAATTCTATTTAACATTTATATCCCGCTCAATTGGAGCATTATTTGGGCGATGGCCATCGTCACTTTCATCGGTGCTTGGAATAACTTTTTCTGGCCGTTCATCGTCACGAACTCGACTCCGATGCTCACGATCCCGGTCGGGATGACGCAAGTCCAATCTGCCTACGGCGTTGCCTTTGCGAAAACGTCGGCCATCGCCGTGATGGCGTCAATCCCAACGGCGGCGGCCTACCTCATCTTCCAGAAGCGAGTGACGCAGGGGGTCATGGCGGCAGCAGGAATTAAGTAGCCGGCCTCATGCGATACTCAGCGGTGTGAACAATTCGCTTCAGGATATCCCGGCGATGGCGAACTCCGAAAAACCCGCAAACTCTCGTTCGAAGCCCAAAGCCCGCGAATCGACTCGCTCTATCAGCGTCGTCGACCGGCTGGTTTGCGCTCTTGGACGCGATATCGCCGGCGGCGTCTGGAAACCCGATGAGACTTTGCCGACCGAGCCAGAACTCGCGCATCGTTTCGGAGCCGGCCGGAATGCGGTGCGAGAGGCGGTTAAAATTCTTGCGGCCAAGGGTTTTGTGCGAACCGAACGCCGGGCCGGGACAATCGTCCGCCAGGAATCCTGCTGGAACCTGCTCGACGCCGAAGTGTTGGGCTGGATGTTGTCGGCATTGGCGAACAGAGACCATCTCCTGGACGAGCTATCCGAACTGCGCTCCGTCGTCGAACCGGCGGTCGCAGCGCTCGCGGCGAACCACGCTTCGGCCATGGAGACGCTAAGAATCTGTGAAGCGTACGATCAGATGGAAAAACTTCCCGACGAGCTGCAAAAGGCCATCGAGGCGGACATCGCCTTCCACGAACTGCTTTTCGAAGCCACCCACAATCGGCTTCTCGTCGCTCTTGTGCCGGCGTTTTCGCTTCTCTTGCGAGCCAACTTTGAGATTTCGATACGTGCAGGTAAACCGGCCAGCCGAAACCTGAAAGAGCACCGGCAGATTGCTGAAGCTATCTCCCGACGAGATCCGGAGGAAGCCCGGCGAGCCACCCGAAAGCTTCTGAAAAAAAACACCACCGACCTCGCAGCGCTCGTTAAAAGAGAACGCCGATCGCGTAGGTGAACCTGCCTGGGATCAATGCGAATGCCTCGGCACTTCCGCTCCGCTCTTACCCACCAGAAAGTCGAAATCGACGCCCTGATCCGCTTGCAGGACGTGATCGAAAAACAGCCTGTACCATCCCCGCGCCGGGGGTTGCGGTGGGATCCATTCGGCCTTGCGTCGCGCAAGTTCCTCGTCGGACACTTCCAGATGAAGTCTCCGTTCCGGGACATTGAGTTCAATCATATCTCCGGTCCTGACCAGGGCGAGCGGTCCGCCCGCCGCCGCTTCCGGGGCAACGTGGAGCACGACCGTGCCAAACGCGGTGCCACTCATCCGGCCATCCGAAACGCGTACAATATCGGTGATGCCTTTGCGCAATAATTTGGGCGGTAACGGCATATTGCCGACCTCTGCAAATCCGGGATATCCTTTTGGTCCGGCTCCTTTAAGCACCATGACGCTCGTTTCGTCGATCTCGAGATTTTCATCATCGATGGTTTCGTGCAGCTGTTCGATATTCTCGAAAACGACGGCGCGTCCCCGATGTGTCAGCAATTCAAGGGTGGCCGCCGACGGTTTGATCACGGCCCCTTGCGGCGCGAGGTTTCCCCGCAAAACCACAATCCCGGACAGCGGCTTGAACGGTTTGGAAAACGAATAGATCACCTGTCGGTTGTAACACTCCGCGTCTTGCACGTTTTCCCAGATAGATTTCCCGTTCACCGTCAACGCATCTTTGTGCAGAGCGCCTGCTTCGCCAAGTTCACGCAGTACCACAGGCAGTCCGCCGGCGTAGTAAAAATCCTCCATCAGAAATTCTCCGGATGGCTGCAGATTCAACAAACAGGGCAGATTCGCCCCAAGTTCGATATCATCCAGTTTCAGATTCACTCCGACGCGACCGGCCAGAGCGATCAGGTGGATGACTGCGTTCGTGGATCCTCCGATCGCGGCATTGGCCCGGATGGCGTTCTCAAACGCATTCCGTTTGAGGATCTTGTCCATGGTCAGATCTTCGAATACCATTTCGACGATTCGGCGCCCTGCCATATGCGCCAGTACCTGCCGGCGAGCATCGACCGCCGGAATTGCGGCATTGTGAGGGAGACCCATTCCGAGAGCTTCGACCATAGAGGCCATGGTGGAAGCGGTGCCCATTGTCATGCAATGTCCTCGAGATCGGTTCATGCAGGACTCCGCCTCGAGGAAGTCTTTCATGTCCATCTTTCCGGCGCGGACAGCCTCGGACATTTGCCAAACGCCGGTCCCCGAACCTATTCTCTGGCCTTTAAAACAGCCGTTCAGCATCGGGCCGCCGGAAACGACCAAAGTCGGTAAGTTGCAACTGGCTGCACCCATCATCAACGAAGGGGTCGTTTTGTCACAACCGCAAAGGAGCACTACCCCATCGATCGGGTTGCCGCGAATCGATTCTTCCACGTCCATCGAGGCAAGATTACGGAACAGCATCGCTGTTGGGCGAAGATTTGATTCACCCAATGACATGACCGGAAATTCAACCGGGAAACCGCCTTTTTCATAGACACCCTTTTTCACGTATTCGGCGAGTTCTCGGAAATGCGCGTTGCAGGGTGTGAGCTCCGACCAGGTGTTGCAAATGCCGATCACCGGACGCCCGTCCAACAAATGATTAGGGAGACCTTGGTTTTTCATCCAGGAGCGATGAATGAACGTGCTCCGATCGGTTGTTCCGAACCAGGCGTGGCTTCTCAAGGGGGGCGGTGTTTTCTTATCCATGGGGTGTTCCCTAATCGTACTCGCCCTCGTCCTCGTCGTCGTCCTCGATCTTCACGTATCAACGCCGAAAGCTTCCGTAGCGATGAGTTGGTAAAAATCCTCGTAGTCGGTCCCGGAAAGCTCGTATCCAAGATCTTGATCTGCGAACCAGACCTCACGGGAACAGACATTGCTTTCGACAACAAATCCGTAAAAGTTGCTTTTCCCGTCATCGACCACGGGAACCCAGCTGACTTTTTCAAAGGGTTCTTCACCCTTCCAAAGCGAGAAGTCACTTTCCGGATCCGGTGAAAGCACAGTGATGGTGCCGATATCACCGGCTCCGAACCGTTTCAGAAAAAATCGATATTCCTCCGGCAAGGTAAATCCGGCCTTCTGCTCAAGCTTGGCCAGTTTATCCTCTTTCAGTGGCTTATCTCGAATAAAAAACTCCGAATCCAGCTGCTCAGGATCTTCTTCACGAATCTCCTGAATCAAATCATCAAATTCGTCCTGAGTCATACAGAGTAGATGCCTTCCGAATCGGACACTGCCCTTAGTTCAGAATCGCGCAAGTTGAGTTTTACCATTTCGTCGTGGTTCACATCCGCCATCCGTGTCCGGGAGGCGAAAACGCAAAGGAAGTTGCACATTCACCGGTAATCCGCAATTCAGTCTCATTCGCGCACCGCAGCAAAAGGCGGTTGCGGAGCAAGGTCAAGCGCGCTCAGCAACTCGCGATCTTGATCGACCGCGGGATTTTCGGCCGTCAGAAGTTTATCCCCGTAAAAGATCGAGTTTGCCCCTGCGAACAGACAGAGGGCTTGCGCCTCTTTCGACAACCGGGTGCGCCCGGCAGACAAACGGACCTTCGCCTCCGGCAGTGCGATCCGGGTCGTTGCGATCAGGCGAATCAGCTCGAAAATATCGATCGGCGGCTGGTTTTCGAGGGGTGTACCCGGCATCGGCATCAGACAGTTGATCGGCACGCTTTCTGGCGGGGGATCGAAATTGCTCAATACCTCCAGCATCTTCAACCGGTCAAGCTCAGTCTCACCCATTCCGACAATCCCGCCACAACAGACCGAGATATTCGCCTGTTGAACGGCTCGTATCGTCTCGAGCCGGTCCGCATAACTGTGAGTCGATACGATTTCTGGATAATACTCTTCCGAAGTATCAAGGTTATGGTTATACGCGGTCACACCTGCATCCTTGAGCTTCTTGGCTTCACCCAAGCTTAGCTGCCCGAGCGTAACGCAGACTTCCATTCCGAGCTGACTCACCGCCCGCACAATCTCGAGCACCTGCTCAAATTTCGCATCCCCATCACGTACACCTTTCCATGCCGCGCCCATGCAAAATCGGGTCGAACCGTTTTCTCGAGCGCGACGAGCCACCTCCAGCACAGCCTGGAGATTCAACAGGCGTTCGGCCCGGACGCCCGTCTGATAGCGCGCGCTTTGAGCACAGTAAGCACAGTCCTCGCTGCACCCGCCCGTCTTGATGCTCAGCAACGTGCAAAGCTGCACCTCACTCTTGTTCCAGTGCGACGAAAACGTTGAGCGAGCGCACTCAATCAAATCAAAGAAGGGCGTGGTGTAGATCCGTTGGAGTTCAGCAAGGGTCATGGCAGGCAGCGTTTAGCCCGAAAATCTCATCAGCCAATGATTCTGTGAGATTTGCGCGCCGACTCTTCACTAATATCCAGTGCTCCATCTACCTGTTGCCGACACCAGGACAGGCAATTCATTCGTCATATACTGCGTCTTACCCACCGCGCCGATCATCTTCGCTCCCGTCGCCTGATACCACATCTTCGACATGCTTTCGGCCGTATAGCATCCCCAGCTCTGTACCCGGGCGTCTCGTGTAAAAATCCCATGATGCAACTTGTCCTTCAGTTCATTTTCCTGAAGCCAGACCTTTGAACCACTCCCGATCTCATTGCTGTAATCGATCATGAAACAGGCTCGATTCGAATGTCCAAAATAATCAAAGGACGCGATCTTGTTGTGGGAACGATCCGCTCCATAGTTAAGATAGTTGCAGATCTCAGCGCTCGAATTGATAAAAACCAGATGGATTCCGTACTTGTCCCGGACCGACTCGATAATGCTGAAAAGATTTTCGTGTTCCTGCTTTTGCCGGCGCTGGTAGCCCCGCTGATAAACCAACCAGGTAATCCGGGCCGACGGCCCGTATTGTTGTCGAAGCTGTTCGATCCGCAGACGGCTCGCGCGGACGAAATTCATCCACCAGTTATCATGCGGTTGAATCTTATATTTCTCCCACTGCATCAGTGAGGGGGCGCCGGTCAGTACGATGTGTTCGCCCTGGTCCTGGGCAACCGCGACCGACCCCAGAATCAGGCTGACGCAAAACAGTGACAGCAATCGAACCATGGCACTGTTTTTAGCGCGGGTTTTTATAACTTACCAGTCTTTCCTCTTTCCAGTCTTCTCAGGAGAACGTTCCCCGCCAATGAGACGGTAAGCAAAAAGCCCATCTGAAAAAGCGAATAGACCGGCAGATAAAATCGCGCCCCAAAAAAAGTGCTTAAGCAGTTCGCAAGAGAGACCAGAACCCCAACGACGATCATACCGATGGCGTATGAGGCGCCCGCTCCGGTGATTCGATCCCCGCCAGCCGCAATGAGCGCCATTCCGCCGCAGGCAATGGTCAGAATGCCCATCACCAGCATCGGAATTCCGTCGTAGAGATGGACGTAGGGAATCCTCTTCCAAGCGGCACTGCAATAACCCTCTTCGTGTTGAAACGTGGCGAGATCTCTCAATCGTCCGTATCTCGGGTAAGGCAATTGCGTTTGCAGCCAATCCGTCAGAATAAACGGCGGATACGCGAGATCCGTTTGCGTGAAGAACGGCGATCGCATGAAATCGGTCCAGACAGCCTTCAGAAAATGCGGTTCGCCCGAAAGCAAAACGCAACGCGCAATCCGGTTCAGCTTCAGATCTATCTGCCAAGTCCGACGCTGCATCTCGTTGAAACCGGATCGAACGAGGATTTCATCGATCTTGTAAAAGAGAAACATGTTTGCCCATTTTTCCCCTCGGTTGAGTGATCGATTGAGAGCATCGAGCGATTCGGTCACCACCGGATCATCCAGCTTCGTAGCAATCCGCGTGAGGATCGCGGTTCTTTCCTGCTCCGGCAATCCTTCCAGGTAGTTCAGACGCCACTCAAAGGTCTCACCAAAAGTCGAACGAAACGGTACGCGGCACAGCCAGCACATCGTCTGTTGCACCAGCACCGAGGCGCCAATCGCAATTAAGCCGACCACCACAAAGATCGCAAATCTCCGAGTGTACCGGTATCGGGACGGACCGTCGGTTGAATTTGCGGTGCCGCCACGAAGGATCAGTTCCTTTCCTGCCAACGGCGCCAGGGCGATTGGCAGAGAAGCGGTCAGCACCGCATTGATCTGCCGAGTCAACGCCGCGGCGAGGAGCAGCCCAAAGTAGATAAATACTTTTCCCCTATCCAGTTCCGCCGTCCTGAGACAATTCCAACCGCAGGCGGCGATCAGGTAAACAAGAGGGTTGCTGAATGCTTCGCTGCCAATGCAATTCGCGTAGATATAGACCCAGGGAGTGAGCGCGAAGAATACGGCGAACAAGACTCTCATTGGATAGTGATCGCTGAGCGCCCTGACGGCATAGAACAGGGAAAGGACCAGGAAAAGATGCTGCACTCCGACCAAGGTATAAATTCCTGTGTCGTTCAGCGGTGTGATGCTGATTGAAAGATAGGGAATGCCGTGACCGCCCAGCAAGCTGCCAACGATACTGCCGGCAAAAACAATCAACCGGCCGCCAAGACAATACCCGGGCAACCAATGGATAATGCCTTTCGGAGCGAAGGTTGAAGCAATTTCATTGAAACCGTCCGAGTCACGCCAAAGCGGAGGCAAACTCAGCAAAACATAGAGCGACGGAATCGAAAGAATCAGCAGGAGAAACGCGTCGGCGGCCAGGGGAGGGTGAACGCGTCGGGGTGGCGGCATTTCGGCGTTTTGGCGTTTGCAAAGCGTCATCAATTTCTCCGAGATCCTCCTCATTGCAGCCGTGCCGATTAGCAATCTTCCGTCAACGGACGGCAACCACGGACACACCCACACGATTACGCACTCAGCGGCGGAGGAAGTCTTCGACGGCTTGGAAGAATGCGTCTGGAGCTTCCAGATGAGGGACGTGCCCCACGTTTGGCAATTCAATGAGCCGCGCGCCCGGAATCGTCTCAGCAGCTTTTTTCGCGAGCTCGGGAATATTGCCAAGATTTCGGCGCAGATCTATCGGCGCACGATCTTTCCCCAGGGCGGTGTGATCTTCCTGTCCGACAATGAGCAGAGTAGGAACCTTTATTTCGGCAAGCTCGTAGCAAACGGGCTGCTGATAGATCATCAGTGTCGTTAACGCCGCGCATAGCGCCCACCGTGGATAATCGCCGCTCAAACTGACGCGCATACGGGGCTCCACAAACACTTCCGCTTTATCCTTCGGGTAGGTCACGAAGTAGCTCTGTATAGTTCTCCGAAATTCTTCCAGGCTCATATTCAATTCCTGTTGATAGAGCTGTTCGAGTGGCGCAGGTGGCACGCTCAACGCGTAATCCTCCAGGCCAATCGGGTCCTCGAGGACTAGCGCTTCCGTGCGGCCCGGGTATAACCTGGCAAACCGGATAGCCAGCATACCTCCCATCGAGTGCCCGATAATCGTTGCTTTCTGGACGTGCAGCAGATCCAGCAGGCCGGCCGTGTTCTCCGCCAGAAAATCGAAGCTGTAGTGGATGGTCGCTTTGGATGATTTCCCGAACCCGATCTGGTCAGGGATAATTACGCGGAATCCGCGGTCCGTCAGAAATTTGGCGGTGTCTGCCCAATACGCACCAAAAAAATTCTTCCCGTGCAGCAGGACAACCGTGCGACCGTTCGGGTTTTTGGGCGGTTGGACATCCATAAAGCACATCCGCAGGTCTTGACCCTCGACGAACAGATTCAAAAAAACTGTCGGATAAGGATATCTCAGTTCCTCATAACAGGTCCCAAGCGGCTGTTCGTATTTGTCCGGCAGCGGTAACGGTTTGTCCTGGGCCCAGACATTTGCGATCGTCAATCCGGCAGCAACGAGGGTAGCTAAGGTACGGTTCATTCGGTATCTCCTGGGTGAAGTAGTGTCCTGTCCCCGAAATAACAGAGGTCAAGCTCCGCAAGCAACTGAGTTCTGGCTTTCCCGGCTCTTCACCTGACCGGGGAACTGAACAACTTCGGTTCCGTCGATAGCTGTTTTTCGCAAAAAAATCGAGTGCTCAATCTTTCCGTCAAAGGCGTCATCGTGTGAAACGAGAATCAATTGCTCCAGTTCCGCAGCTTTTTGCGATTCAAGCATAGCCTCGCCGAGTTTCTCCCGGCTTTCGGCATCGACCCCGTAGGTGGGCTCATCGAAGACGCAGAATCGCAATCCACTGAATTCCTGGATCATGGCGAGAGTCATGGCCAATGCAAGCTTGGACTGTTCGCCGCCCGACAGCATCGCAAATCGGCGATCGCCAGGAATCACTCGCAAACTGTAACGCGGCGCGGCTTCCCACCTCAGTTCCACGGGTTCATGATTGATCCGGTTGAAGATCCGTTGCGCCTGGGCGGCAATTCGATCGCACAATTGCTGAGCCACCATCGGGGCGGAATCCCTCAAAACGACGCGCGCTAATTCAGTCAATTTGATCGCAGCTCCCAATCGGGCGACCACGCGATCGATCTCGTCCCGCCTGGCGCAGGCTGCCTGCCACTCGCGAAAGCGGCTCTCTTCCCGGTCATTTTCCCGCCGGACGTTCTCAAGATTCGCCAATTCCGTCGCCACTACGGCACGCATCCCTTCAAATTCTCTGCGCACGGCGGTTAACGCAGCTTCGTCAAAACCTTCGCTCAATTCCGAAAGCTTGCTGTCGCAAAGCCTCAGCTCCGCATCTGCGCGCCCCTCCTGTTCGCGTCGTGCATTTAGTTCCCGTTCGCGGGAGCTTCGTTCATCGGCCAACGGCTTCGCCCCGAGATACTGCTGGTAGTCGCTCCGGTACCTCTCTTGCGTTTGTTCCAACAATGCGATTTCCTCGCCCAAAAATCCGAAGGCGCGACGGCGTTGTTCGAGTCCGGCAATGATCTTTTCGAGTTCCGCGGATTCTCTCTGACAGGCGGCGGCCGCTTCGCGTTGTTCGTCCTCCGCGACCGCGAGCTTCCCGATTTCGGATTCAATCCGCCGAAGATAGTCCGTGGCATTGAATTCGTCCCGTTGATCCGACTTCCTCCGTCCCTCCTCCTCCAGAACCGCATTGATCCGCGCTTGGACCACGTTCTCAGTCCCTCGCCACCAAAGCTGCAATTGGTGCAAATAATCGGCATTTTTCTGGTGGCTGCTTGCAAAGGCATCTGCTTCAACGCCTTTGGTGCGCGGATCCGGGCATTCCGGCATGGGTGGCACTTGTTGAACCCATCCTCGGAACTCATCGACCGCCTCCCGGGTCTTTCCCCAGTCAATACGTTCAAAAGCGGAGGAGAATTCAACGAACATGTGTTCCAGCCGGCTCCTCTTCCCTGCCAGGTTCCCCTCCTCTTTGCACAGCTTTTCGTGCTCAGTTTGCGCCGCACGAAGAGCGGATTCGGCAATCCCTCTCTTCTTTTGCAGGAGCTCAATGGCCGCGCTCTTTTCATTCAGATCTCCCTCCACTTTGGAACGATCGAACTGCCGGCACTGCTCCTTCAGAAAAGGACAAATTCCGCCTGCGATTTCTTGGAGTTGCTTGCTGAGCGCATCATGCTCGGCGTTCGCGGCAGCGATTTGTTGAAGGAGCGACTGGAGCGCCTCGCGCGCCGTCTCCTCCCAATGCCGCGCCGTTTGTAAGGCAGGCGCATCTCGCACCACGAGGGCTGCCGTCGTCTCCTTCACCCTCTTCAATGTCGTCTCCCCATGGGCAAGCAGGGCCGCAAAACTGCTCACGAAGTGACGGACGTCCGAAAGATAGCGCGCAGCGCGGTGCGCACGGCTCTTCTGCTTTTCGAACTCGGGCTGAGAAGCGCCCAAGCAATTTCGGAGCGCTTCGACCCGTTCACGGAGACTTGCCCACTCCGCCTCCTTTCCCTGCTTTTGCCGGGCAAAAATATCCGTCTGCGAATGCGCCGCATTCGATTTCCCGTCGAAGGCAATCTTTTTCTTCTCCGCATCGGCGATCTCCATGGCAAGCCGATGCTCTTCCGTCTGTTTTGCTCGCAGAACCTGAAGCTCGTTCTGGGATTTTTCGAATGACTGGTAACCTGAAACGAGCAGGGCAACGACGACGGCGGCTTCCGTGGATTCTCGCATCCGCTGATCGGAGATCTCCCGTTGCTGCCGGGCTAAGGCAAGCGCATACTCTGCCGCGTTCCGTTGCAATTCGGCGGCTCTCAGCGAAACCTCCGTCGCCTCGAGCAGCGCCAAGTTCTTCGAAACATTTCCCTGAGCTTTCTTCAATGCCTGCAGCCGCAGCTCAATCTCGCGGAATTGCAACCGTTTCGCCTCGAGCCTCGCAGCGCTGTCGCCCCGCTCGCGAATTCGCTCTTCGACGCCCGCCCGGACTTTTTCCTGCTCATAAAGACGTGCCAGGAATTCGTCCGCGGCCGGTTTCAACGACTGGAAACATTCACGGAACACCGCCACGTCCAGGAGCGGTTCGAAGAAATCCTTTGCGGCACTCGGTTTCGAATCAAATGGCCAAGTAAGACGGCCCTGCCGAACCCCAATCAGTTTCCAGAAGAGTTCCGAAAAACGTTTTGGATCCGGCAAATTAAACAATCGACACAAGAACGCAGAGACTTCCCTTTCACCTTCCGCGCAGGTGCTCCCGTCCTCGAGCTGAACAACTTTTGTTTGCCTCTTACTATGCGGACCCAGACCGCGCTCGATGCGATAGCATTCACCTCGATGGCCAAACGTTACATCGATCTCCGCCGCCTTTTTCCCTGCCCGAAGAAAATACGTATCCAGCTGAAAACTTTCTTCATAGATCGGCTCGGTCAGGAAGAGGGCGTATCCCAGACTTTCGATCAGGGTCGTTTTGCCATGTCCATTTTTCCCGGCAATGCGGTTCGTTCCGGGTTCAAATGAGATGATCACGCCATCGCCGTCGGGTCCTTCTCCATACGACTTGATGTTCTTAAGCCGCATCGACTGGACAATCATGCGAAGTGCTCCGCAATGTCTCGGACGATCTCACTTTCTGTCGTCGCAGAGTTTGAGGCAACGATCAGCTCCAACAGTCCACTGCGCCCAATTTGTTCCGCCAGCTCAGTTCCGGATTTTCCGTGGCGGACCGCTTCTTTGAGTTCGTAGCAAAATGCGGAAAACTCATCCTCTCGATGATCAATTCCCCAAAGATGTTTCTCGGCTACGACCTCGCGAATCGCAGCCTTCTCAAGCTCTTCCCGAGAAAAGCCTTTGGCGGCCAGTCCAGTACCCGCAAACAATCCTCCGACATCCAGACCCGCCAGATCGATCGATACGGCAAACACCTCTGACTGTGTCTCAATCTCGCTGGCGGCCGATGACCGGTCCAAAGCGATACGGTTCAAGTTTAGTCTGCCCGTCAGCCGGAGATCAATCACAGATTCCGGCGTAACTTGTGTGGCGCGAATGTGCTTCACCGCCTCTTTGACAAGGGCAGCCGCGCCATCCCTCGACTTATTTCCAAACGGTGAACAATCGAGCGTCAGACGGTGGACGGGACGGCGCGGATTACTGCGAATCCGAAGGTCGACCGGCTTCTGACGTTGAGCTGGGTCAATCTCCAGAACCGCATAGCCGCGAGGCACCGCTGCCCCTCCAGAATCTCGGTCATAGCTCGCTTCGCGAATGTCGCAGTTTTCCGGGGATCCAGGGTTGCAGGCCCAGTCACCATGTCGCATCGGACAATGAATATGCCCCAGCGCGAGATAGCACGTTTTCTTGTTCAGCGCTTTCAAGTCGGCGGAAGAAAATCCGCCCCCCTCTCCAACAAAGTAGTCGGGCCCGGCATGCAGCAGGAGAACATGCGTTTGATCGCTCTCCAGATGCCACACGAGTTGGCGGACCTTGAACGGTGTGGCAGCGCCGAGATACCCGGCACCCACGAAACGAATCCCGCCATGATCGATCCAGGACCCTGTTCTTCGGGCCGGATCCCACGGAGTCAGAATTGGTCCGGTTGAATCGAACATTGTCCGCAGGAGCACCAGAAGATCGTCTTCACCCAAAAACTGCATCCAGGTGGGTTCTTCCGAGTGAATAAAAGCTCTGTCGTGATTCCCTTCGATTGCGATCGCCGGAATTCCGTTCGCTTTGAGGCGGCCAAGGATCTGTTGTGCCTGACGCAAATGCGGAGGCTCCACCGTCGGCCGGTCGAACAGATCACCGGCGATCAAAAAAACATCCGCCCGTTCCTCGATGGCTTTCTCCACCACATAGCCGAAGGCCGTTGCCAGGTCGGAGTCCGGTAACCGGCCCTCCAGCCGTCGACGACCAAGATGCACGTCGGCAACATGAAATAGCTTCACGGGAAAATCAGGAGCCAAGGAGCCAAGGAGCCAGGAGCCAAGTGTCGCATGGGTTCAGAAAAGGAGCATATTCTATTGCACAAACAAATGATGTCGAATCGGCTGCTCTCGTCGAGTTGAATTCTTCATCGCCTTGCAACCAAAAAAAACAGGGCCCGCCGCTCGTTCTGAAGCCCGTGATTCCCGCAACTCCTGGCTCCTTGGCTCCTTGGCTCCTTGGCTACACCCCAATCACCCCAACGTAGCCTTCGTCCGGGACAAAGTGCAGAGCATTGGCCAGCGGTCGTCCAAATGCAGGTGCGGAAATTTCGAACTCGTCGTTATCCTCCGCCTTGACGCCGTCAGCAAAACTTAACGTCGCTGTGCCAAAGAAGTGAATATGCAGGTCCCCCGCACGGCGGAACTGCGGGTACTTGAAGTGGTGGTACTCGAGATTGGCGACCGTATGACACATGTTTTCTTCCCCGGTCAGAAAGGGCTTTTCCCAGATCGGCTTCCCATTTCGCAGCACCCGGCTCACGCCCTGTAGTGCGCGAGGAAAATCGCCGAGACGTAATTCCGGCCCAAAACTGCAGGAACGGAGCTTCGAATGAGCAAGCCACAAATAATTTTGCTTCTCGGTGACGTGATCTGAAAATTCGTTGCCCAAGGCAAACCCGAGGCGATAAGGTTTCCGGTCCAAACCGATCAAATAGATTCCGACCATCTCCGGTTCTTCACCGCCATCCAGAGCAAATGCTGGAACTGGAATGGGCGCATAGGGCGCCACGATAGAACTGCCATCCCCTTTGTAGAACCATTCGGGCTGGGCGCCGATTTTCCCTGGCTCCGGCTTGCCCCCTTCCAGGCCGAGCTTGAACATCTTCATCGAATCGGTCAGCGCACCCGACGTATCGTTCAGTTTCACATGCATGGAGTCACGGGTATCGGCGCTGCCCAAGTGAGTAAGCCCGGTGCCCGAAACACAACAGTGCGCAGGATCGGGGTGCGTAATTGGCGGCAGTAAAGCGGCTCCATCAATCAGCCCCTGATACGAGACCTGTTCGTTCTCTTTGCACGATTCGATCATTTCACGAAGCGATCGACCCTCTTGAATTGCACGTTGGGCCAGTGCATAGGTTCCGCCCTCGACCGCAAGTGTCTGGACTGTTTCCGCGTCGTTCACCAACCCAACGCGAGTCTCTCCATCCCGTCTAAATTGAATGAGCCGAGTCTCCGAAGCCGGACTCGATACAATTTTTTCCATAGAAAGTGGGCCTCAGGCCAAGTTTCATCTCAGCTCAGCCCGTGCATTCCGCTACTCGATATAACGAGAGAGGTTGCTGGGCGTCGATCGATTAAGGAACTTCAATGTTGAGGACTTGCGCCGTCCAGATCCAAACTGGAAATCACCCTTGGTGCCTCTCCTTAATCGACTTTCAATTTTGAGCAAACGACTGAATAGGCTCTCATCCGAGCCTTGTGGGGCCGACTTTTGCCGACTGACGCGTTCAGAGCCGGAAATAACTTCGTTCCAGCGGGTAGCTTTCATCAGCATTCTCCTTCGGAAATTCAGACCATACACGCGAATCCCTTTTTCCGCACGCAGAACTTTACCTATTGCATTCACCATATCGTCTCCAGCAGGTAAAAACGGCAATTTGCTTGCATCGTGGGAGATCGGCGGGATCATTCCATATGCCGATAGGGACAGTTCCAAGCGTCTGAGCGTTTCCGAGAACGGATGTCCGCCTACGGTGATTCTCTTTGGAAGGAATCTTCCGAATGAATTGGAAAATTGAGATAGACCATCACGATATTCTCCCGACCGATTGGCCGCACGGATGCCTCGTCGGGCGAGTATGGCGCCCTGACGTTCAAGGGCCTTGTGTCGTCGTTGTCCGTGACGGGGCACTGCTCGACGTCAGCGAGACGTTCCCGACGATGCGGGACTTGTGTGAAGCGCAGAAGGCAGCCGCGAGCATCGCCGCTCTTTCCGGGGAACCAGTCGGTACCCTCGATGAGCTTCTACGGAATTCGCCGCCCGATCAACGCGATCCGAGAAAACCCTGGTTGCTTGCTCCAATTGACTTGCAGGCCATTAAAGCGGCCGGAGTGACTTTTGCCGTGAGCCTGCTGGAACGTGTAATTGAAGAACAGGCCCATGGCAATCCCCAGGCATCTTCCTCGATTCGAAATGAAATTATCTCATCAGTCGGTCAGGCACTGGACAAATTGAAACCGGGAAGTCGCCAGGCTGCTTCATTGAAGGAGCTCTTGCTCAAGAAAGGCCTCTGGTCTCAATACCTGGAGGTCGGCATCGGACCAGACGCAGAGCTTTTCACCAAGGCTCAGCCAATGTCGGCTGTCGGCTACGGCCATGACGCCGGCTTTCATCCGATGTCGTCCTGGAACAACCCTGAGCCCGAGGTTGTCCTCGTTGTTTCAAGTACCGGCGAGATAATGGGGGCATCGCTCGGCAACGACGTCAATCTTCGGGATGTCGAAGGCCGATCTGCGCTGCTGCTTGGCAAAGCGAAAGACAACAACGCAAGCTGCGCGGTGGGTCCATTCGTCCGCCTCTTCGACCAAAGCTTTTCTCTCGAAGACATCCGACAGATGGAAGTGGACATGACAATCGACGGCGAAGATGGATTTCATCTTCACGCGATCTCTTCGTTATCCCGGATCAGCAGGGATCCAGACGAACTGGTCGCGCAGATGATCGGACCGCATCATCGATACCCGGACGGCGTTGTCCTTTTTCTCGGCACGATGTTCGCGCCAACGGAGGATCGTGACGTTCCCGGCATGGGATTCAGCCATAAAATCGGCGACATCGTGAAAATCAGATCGGACAAGCTCGGCGCTCTCGCCAATCGTATGCGGCACACTAACGAGTGCGAACCCTGGAATTTCGGCGTCTCGCAACTCATGCGAAGCCTCGCGAAGCGCCGGTTGATCTAACCAGGATTATTCCCCTATGCCAAAACAAATTGAGAAGATTGTTGAAAGGGCCGCGGCTTATCGTAGTCCCGGACCCGAAGTTCTCGCTGGTTTTTTGGAACGAATCGGCGACATGATCATGGCCGCCGGCGAAAAATTGATTTCAACCTGCGCCGAAGAAACTGCTCTTTCTGTGGATCGCCTTGTCGGTGAGAGAGCGCGTACGGTGAACCAGCTCAAGATGTTTTCCGAACGAGTTCGGGAGGGATCCTGGGTTGATGCTCGAATCGATACGCCGCTTCCAGACAGAAAACCAATCCCAAAACCCGACCTTCGCCGGATGCTGATGCCGGTGGGTCCGGTGGCAGTATTCGGTGCCAGCAACTTTCCGCTGGCATTTTCGGTCGCGGGCGGCGACACCGCCTCGGCGCTGGCTGCGGGGTGTGCGGTCGTGGTGAAGCCTCACCCTGGACATCCTGGAACGTCGGCCCTCACGGCATC
This sequence comes from Chthoniobacterales bacterium, assembly GCA_035483355.1. GTDB lineage: Bacteria > Verrucomicrobiota > Verrucomicrobiia > Chthoniobacterales > JAFAMB01 > JAFAMB01. Next base: position 22,670 of record DATHPZ010000032.1, read on the forward strand.
AGCCGTCTTGAATGCTGCTCAGGAGTGCCGGATGCCGGAAGGCGTCTTCGCCATGATTGAAGAAACGAGTGTTGAAATCGGTCTTGAACTCGTTCGCCACCCATTGATGAGAGCCGTGGGATTCACCGGGTCAACCAGGGCTGGTCGAGCACTCTTCGACGCCGCAAATTCGCGTCCCGAACCGATTCCAGTCTTCGCGGAGATGGGGAGTCTGAACCCGCTGTTTGTCTTGCCGGCGGCTCTCCAGAAGCGCTGGGAACCAATCGCCACGGGCCTGGCGGGATCAGTCTCCTTGGGAACAGGCCAATTCTGTACGAAACCGGGACTGGTCATCACCCAGCAATCCTCGGTCTCAGGCCAATTTGCCTCACGGTTAGGCGAGGAATTATCGAGAGTGCCAAAAGGCCGCATGCTGAACGATACGATTTCGAAGCGTTTCGAAGAATCGCTCGCCAAGGCGAAAGATTATATTCGAGCAGAAGGAGGTGCCTATTTGCTGGTAACCGAAGGAAAGAAATTCGGCGAAGAGCGCTCTCTGCACGAGGAAATATTCGGGCCCGCGACTTTGTTGGTTCAATGCGAGAATACGGACGAATTACTCGAACTGGCGGGAAAGCTTGACGGCCAATTAACGGCAACAATTCACGCCGAACCGGAGGACGAGGCGCTGAGCGGACGATTGCTTCGTGTGTTGCAGGAAAAGGTGGGACGCATCGTCTGGAACGGTTATCCGACCGGCGTGGAGGTCTCCCCGTCGATGCATCACGGAGGTCGG
>DATHPZ010000033.1:0-3737 GCA_035483355.1 Chthoniobacterales bacterium
GCATTTGCCATTTTCCAGCTGGCTGGATTTCCGATCCGAATGGCGGATGCGGCGGTTTCGGGATGTTCGATGACACGATCAAAGTAGATCGGCGCCGCGCCGGCAGCCTGAAATCCGAGCATTCGGGGAAGCCGGGTCGCCCGGTTGAGCCGGTGAAATTCTACGTATCCCCGCCAATAGGCGGTCGTATTCCCGGCGTTCCCAACGGGCAGCACATGAAGATGGGGGGCATCGCCGAGAGCGTCGATGACTTCAAACGCGGCGGTTTTTTGCCCTTCAAGACGGTAAGGATTAATCGAATTGACGACTGAAATCCCGGGTTCAGTGGCCAGCTCGCGCACCAACTTCAGGCACTGATCAAAGTTGCCGTCGAGGGCGATAACGACCGCGCCGTAAACGAACGCCTGAGCGAGTTTACCCATGGCGATTTTTCCTGCCGGCAAGAACACGGCGCATTGAATTCCGGCGCGCGCGGCGTAGGCGGCAGCGGACGCCGAGGTGTTCCCGGTGGAAGCGCAAACGACCAGGCGCGCGCCCGACTCGAGGGCTTTGCTCACGGCAACGGTCATCCCGCGATCTTTGAACGACCCAGTCGGATTCAGACCTTCGTATTTCAGGTAAACTCGACAACGGCGGCCGACAATCGCGCTGAGGCGCGGTGCATAAATTAAGGGCGTCGATCCTTCGCTCAACGAAACGACAGGAGTCGCGTCGGTTACCGGAAGCAGGTCGCGGTATCGTTCGATCACCCCGATGGTGGCGCCGGGCGCTTCTTGGGAACCGTTCATGAGAGAACCCACAGCAACATCGGCGGCGCTTTGACGCAATCCAGGGCTTGAATGCGATGAACTGCGCCTTGCATTCGATCAAACGGAGCATCGTGAATGATCAGCACCAGCGGCACAGCGTCTCCCTCGTGTCCCTCCGGCTGGATCACGGAGGAGATTCCAATCTGATGCGATCCCAGGATACTCGCAACCTGGGCGAGAACCCCCGGCTCATCGATGACAGACAGTCGCAGATAATACCCGGAAGAGACTTGTTCGATCGGAAGACATTTTCCATATAACCCGTGCGGAGTGAATCCGAAGGCTTTACCGCCGGAATCGTACCAGATGGCAGCCTGCGCCAGATCGCTAATCACAGAACTCGTGGTCGGGTCCTGGCCTGCGCCGCGCCCGTAAAACAGAGTATCGCCGACCAGGTCGCCACGCACCATCAACGCGTTAAAGACACCGTTCACAGAAGCGAGGACATGCTGTTTCGGCACCAGAGTCGGATGAACATGCGCTTCGACAAAACCGCTACTGTTGGTTCGAATGGTGGCGACCAGTTTAATCCTGTACCCCAATCGATCTGCAAATCGAATATCCGATGCGTTGACAGTCTCGATGCCCGCAACATGGATCTGATTGGTGCTCACCCAGAATCCGTAAGCAAGCGAGGCCAGAATGATCGCTTTGTGCGCTGCGTCCCAGCCGTTCACGTCAAGTGCAGGATCCGCTTCGGCATATCCGTGTTCCTGGGCTTCCCGCAATGCCGCGGGAAAATCCATACTTTCCTCGGTCATCCTGGACAAGATGTAATTGCTCGTTCCGTTCAGAATGGCGTGGATGGATTCGATGTGATTTCCGATGAACCCTTCCCTGATCGATTTAATGATCGGGATACCACCGGCGACTGCGGCTTCGAAAAAGATCGGGACACCTTTTTCGGCGGCCTTCTCGAATATTTCGAATCCGCGCTCGGCCAGCAGCGCTTTGTTGCCGGTGACCACGACTTTCCCGGCATCCAGGGCCCGCATCATAAATTGATATGGCGCATCAATTCCTCCCATTAACTCCACGAGAATTTCGATCGCAGGGTCTTCGACGAGTTCTTCCCAGTGGCTCGTTAAAATCTCCTTGGGCGGATGCACTGACCGGACGAGTTCTGGATTTTTGATCGCAATCCGGCGCACCGCGAGCTCGAGCCCAACACGTTCGCTGATAATGGCCCGGTTCTGGATCAAGTGTTTGTAAACACCCGCTCCTACAGTGCCGAGGCCTGCCAATCCGATGCCGATCTGGTCCATTTTTGAGGAGGCGCACTATCGCGAATGTCGAATGAACAGTAAAGTCCTGAGTTCAGACAACGCGAGGCTTGGTCCAAGTTGCGGTTGGTGCCCGGCTCGCTCCAGGAGCAGCGTAGGAATTTGCCCATGCGAGACCCAACGGAACGATTTAGCGACCGGGTAGAAAATTATGCGAAGTATCGCCCCGGCTATCCGGAGGACATGTTACGGTTCCTCCAGACCTTCGGGAAGCCGTCCGCGACAGTGGCGGATGTCGGTTCTGGAACCGGAATTCTGACCCGTCAACTGTTGAGCATCGGTTACCAAGTCTCTTCCGTGGAACCGAACGAGGCGATGCGAAGGGAGGCTGAACGTACGTTAACCGGCAGTCCAAACTTTCGCAGTGTGGATGGTACGGCGGAAGCCACGACACTGGCCGATCGGTCGGTCGACGTGATTACGTGCGCCCAAGCCTTTCACTGGTTCGATCATCTTAAAACAAGATTGGAATTCTCTCGAATTCTAAAGATCGACGGCATCGCGGCCCTGATCTGGAACGAACGGCTGGAGGACGCTTCACCGGTCAACCGGGAGTATGACAAGCTCCTCATGGAGATGGCCCCCGACTATCAAAATGTGAGCCATCGTCAGGTCGATCTCGAAGCGATTCGGACTTTCTTCGCTCCGGGTGAGGTTCAACTCCGGACTTTCCCGAACGACCAGACCCTGAATCGGGAAGAATTCCTGGGCCGGCTGCTATCCTCTTCCTATGTCCCAAACCTGGGTCAGCCGGGTCACCGTGAAATCATGGAGGCGGCCGGAAAGATCTTCGATACGCACAACATTGTCGGCAAAATCAGATTCGACTACGAAACGAAAATCTATGTCGGAAGATTTGGCTGATCGCGTGTGCCTTGGAGGTGGAGATCGTTGCGATTCCACCCGATCCAGGCAAGCCGTCCCGGCTTGCTCCCGGGGCGCCCGCAGCGCAAGTATCCTTCCTACCTCGCGATCACCTTCAGCACCTGGTCTACTTCGGCTTCGGTGTTGTAGAAGTGGGGACTGAAACGAATGTAATGCTGCCCCTGCCGGTCCTGGCGGGAGGAACAGATAACATTCGCACTGGTCAACCGTTCAAAGAGCGCTTCCATATCGGTTCCGGGGCGCGATACGGTGACGATGCCCGAGGCGTTCGGGCCGCCTGCCGGGCCAAGCAAAGTAAATCCCAATCCGGTTAGACCGCCGGCCAGCCGTGCGGTGATCGTCAGGATACGTTCGGCGACCCTGGCAATCCCGATTTCCAGCAACAGGTCAATGGCTGCCTTCATACCGAAGATTCCCATCACGTTCATGGCGCCGGGCTCATACCGTTGCGCGGTCGGCTGAAATTCAATTTCTTCCTGGGCAATAAATCCCGGAGCCTTGACATTCCACGAGCCCAGAAGGGTGGGCCGGCAAAGATCGAAGCACTCTTTGCGGACATACACGATGCCGATGGCTAATGGTCCCAGCATCCATTTGTGCGCGTCGGCGCTGAGAAAATCCACATATTCGACCGTGGTGGGAAAAGCGCCGAGGGTTTGAATGGCGTCCACCGAGAAGAGAATCTCTTTCTCCCTGAGCAGTTTGCCGATCGCGTTCAAGTCGATGCGATACCCGGAAACGAAGTTGGAAGAAGCAAGTG
>DATHPZ010000034.1:0-8395 GCA_035483355.1 Chthoniobacterales bacterium
CCGGATCACACCGATGCGGGATCGGGATCACTTTCTCTTCTACTATCGATTTCTGAATACCAACCTGCAGGCGACAGCGATCGACCCCTTGGATCTATTGGATCCGGGTTATGCGATCCAGCAGAACTGTCTGCACGGAGAGGGAATCACGCCTTCTGCGGAGGCAGGAGTCTCGTTCCAACTTGATTGCTACCACCATGCGATATCTGCCGTGCGTCAATGGCCGCGGCGCACCTATCCCGGGATCATCGCCGCTCTGACGGGAATGGGTTTCCAGGAGTACGCCATCACGATGAACGTCTATCCCAAGACTCCTACCTGGCGGACTTGATTCCCTGGTCCGCGACGTTCACCGGGCACCTGGAAGGGGCCGAGGCAATTTACAATGGCGCCAGGGGTAATCTTGTCGGGATAAGGACGAGGCTCGGAAACACTCCTCAGCATGGCGTCCTGTTTGGAATGACCGGTGCGGGGAAGTCGGTCATTGTCGCGGATCTTTTGGCACAGACGGGACATCGGTTCGGGTTCCGGTTGATCGTCGAAGAAGGGCTCTCACATGCGGTACTGACGCAGACGCAAGGCTGCGAGCCGGTGATCATCAATCCAAACGGTAATTTGACTATCAACTACCTGGACACCTGCGAGGCGCCCTTATCGCCGATGCACCTGGCCTTCAGTGCCGGTCTTTGCATGCTGTTTTGTGGGAACGAAGGGCTCGATGGCGAACGAAAAGCAATCCGGCACGCCATGATCGTTGAAAATCTACAACAGCTCTACACGGACATTTTCAACGATTGGATCGTAGCGAACGAACAGACGGCCGAGGAACTGCGTTGGCGTGCAGCGGCCATCGACCGCTATCTCAGACTGAGATTAAGGGGATCGCAATTGAATTTCGTCGACGCCTTCGCCGCGTTCCGCGACTGGGAACTGCAGCATCCGGATGAGGCCTCGAATTTTAGGCAAGAGTTGTCCGAAGAGGCGGTCGCTGAATTTGCCAAGAATCCCGCCACGGCCAATTTTGTGCGAGACCTCGCCTTTGCTTATTTTCGTCCGGAACAATTTCCGTCTCATAGCGCGTTGATCGAGCAACTGCTGTTCAACCCTCGTGGCGGCGCAAGGGAACGAGAAGAGAGCGATCGAATTGGCAAGCTGCTCCGTGGCTGGAGCCGGGATGGCGAAAAGGGAAGACTATTTGACGGTGTGAGCAACATCCGGATAGACGGCAGAGTCGCGCATTTCGAGCTGGGCCAGATTCCCGAGCATGCCACGGAGATGCGTGCTGCGGCTAACTTCCTGGTGGCGAATTACGGGAGGCAGAAGATCATCACGATGCCCCGATCGGTGCCGAAGATCGCCATTTTCGAAGAGGCCGCGAGGACGCTGGAAATTCCGGGAGGCGTCCGCATGATTCAGGAATACTACCGGCAGATGCGCAAATTTGGCTGCAACATTCTGGCGGTCGTCCAACAGTACGACGTCCTCAAAGCGTCCGACGTACGCGGCGCCATGATCGGCAATTCCAAGATGTTTTTCGTGACCTCCCAACAAAGCCGGGACGACGCAAAGGAAATCGGTGCAGCTCTGGGTCTGTCCGACAAAACTGTCGAGACGATCAATTCCTATCCACTCCCTGAGCTGATGGATCCTAAGGAACGATTCAGCGCTTTCACCTATATAGCGAACGACAAAATCAGACGGTTGGTCGGCACTGTTAAGAACGTAGCGTCGCGCGAGCTGCTCTATGCCGCATCGAGCGACAATGAAACGTTTGACGACCGTGCTGCGTCTCTGGGCAGCCACCAAAATATCGTTACTGGCATCATCCAGGAATCGGAAAAGTTGCTTTGCGCCAGTGAAGAATCCGCGACGGAACCGATCTTATGAAATGGCTCGGGATAGCACTCTGCCTTTTCCTGGCCGGTTGCACGGTCGGCCCGAACGTTCCCAAAGGGGAGGCGACCGTTCAAGGAAGAGGTGCGGAAGCGCTGACCAATGAAGGGGACCCGCTGGTTAATAGCGGCATCGACGCGCGCAAAGTACCGGTTGAGTTCGCCAAAGGTTACACCAAAGGCGTCTCCGATCAGGTGAAACGCACCTATTGGGCGCGTCAGGATGCCCAGAAGACAGCGGACGAAGATTTGCAAGGACGAATCCGCTACTTCAACGCCACCATTCCGGAGCGTCAGGATGCAAACGGAGTAATCAGAGTCCAAAGAGAGGTCATTATCCCGATCGTGGAGTAAGTATGAAAATCAAAAGAGTATTCTGGTTAATAATATTGTCATGGAGCTTCAGCCGGCCTGGAAGCGGGAGCACGGTTGTCCATGATCCTATCCACACGGTCCTGAATGTCGCCCAGCAGGTATACGGACAAGTCAGGCAGGAAGCCCAGCATGCCGAGGATATCACGAAGTACACGACAATGATTCAAAAGCAGTTGGAGCAGATCAACCAATTGACCAACCTCGTTAACCAGAATGTTGAGCAACTCCGACGATTCGGCAATCCGGATACCTACATCAACATGTTAGGTCTGGATGACCTGTTCGAAGAGGTCAACAAGGTGAAGACGGGAGTCGGCAAAACCGTGGCAGACTTCACGGAAACAGCGAACGGAATAGCCGCCCTGAAATACACTGGGCAAGGTCTCTACCAGGATTTGAGCCAACTTCCGGACAAGTTTGGGCAGAAAGTTCAGTATGACACCGGGAGTTTCAAAAAATTCGGAATGGTCCAGGAAATGAACGACGATTACAACACCCAGCTTTCTGCCGTGAATCAGTCTTTCAGCCGACTCGAAGACGAGGTTCACAACACAGCTCATCAAATCGATAGCGCCGGGTCGTTGGTGGAAACCGAAAAGTTGAAGGCCAAGTTACAGGCGGTTCAGGGCACTCTGGATACGAATATGCATCGCGCGTCCTTGGCGGCACTCAAAGTTCTGGTGCAAAATGAAGTCAATCGGAACGACCAGGCGCGTGCTCAGGAGGCGTCTCGGCAACGGCGAATTCAAGAAATGCTAGCCGAGAATCAAGAGCTCCGCACTTTGGGAGGCGAATTGTTAGGACCAACTGGCGGAAAATAGGGAAATAGGCGACCATGAATGTGCAACTGTCCGACACGGGGACGTATACTTCAGCGACCGGGGCACTGGACGGATTTCTAAATCTTGAGCCACTGGTGGAATCCATCCAACGAGTGCTGAATGACTATCAGCCGGGCGTTTACGCAGTCGCCTTCGTTTTGCTGACCGTTGGCACGATGCGGGAATTTTTATATCCTGAGACGCGCCGTTTTCTTGCTGCTGTGTTGCAGGCGATTCTACTTGTTGCCAGCATCAGTTTTGCGTCCGACTTTATCGACTGGTGTGATCAAGCGGCGCGTGCGCTGGCGGAGTTGCCGGCAGCTGAGCAGGTACAACTCGGCGGTTCGTCCTACTCATTCAAGCCTGGGCAGGCGCCTACAATAACACAATTGGAACAGGTGTTGCAGGGTAAAATCGATGGAAACGGCTTCAATAAAAGTGGTTCGGGAAATGCAGCAGCAAATAGTCAAAGCTCTCCGCAGTTTTCTTCGAATCCCTTGGATTTCGGGAAAAACGTGGGACTCGCATGGAGCTACATTGCAGGGTTCACGCAGAATCTGGCGTGGGAAATTCTCTTTGCCATTTACCTCCTATGCCTGCTGCTCTGCAAGGTAATCATCATCTTGATGCAGTTCGTGCAGAAGGTGGTGGTAATTGGGTTTAAACTGTACACCCCGATCGCGATCGCGGAATATGCGCACCGGTCACTCAAGAGCAAAGCTGTCGGTTTCTTCCTAACCTTCGTCGGAGTGCTCAGTTGGCCCGTTGGGTGGAGTCTGGTGAACACGGTTACTCTCGGCATTTTCAAGAGCCTCCCGGCGCCGCAGAACCAGAATTTTGCGACCCTGATGATTGCCATTGTTCTCGCGATACCCGTGCTTTTGTGGGTCCTGATTGGCCATGTGGTGGCGCCGATTTTTGTTCAGAGAGTGGTGATTCGCGGTGGAGCGGTGATTCAAGGATTTGCCGGAACTGTTTTTTCAGCTGTAGCAGCGAGTTCCATGGCGATTTTCAGCGGCGGACTGGCGGGATCGGCAAGTTTGCTGGGAAATATGACGCGAAACAGCGGTCGAGATGACCGCGACGCGCGACCGTTTGATTACGCTCCGAGTCAGGGACGAGAAGATTTCTTCGCCGAACCGTTGGATGCATTCGTGGGCGATCAGATCGAATCTGGCGCGCAGAGTCCAGTCCCGAGTTTCCGTGGCGCGAAGGCGCAAGAGCAAGCAACGCGCGGATTGTCGGGCCTTGGTGCAGGAATGATGGGGGCCGGAGCAGCGATGATGAACCGTTTTGGCAGTGTGGCCCGATTTATCGGCCACGCGGTGGTGGAAGGGAGTGGGGAAGGGAGCGGACTGGAATATCGAGCGCTCGCAGCGTTCGGACCAGGGGGTACGAACTCCCGAATGTCCCCCAATCAAGCGAACCGATCTTCACTCCGAGCGCGGAGATATATCGACGAAGATTAGCGGATGCAAACCGAAGAGATGAGTCTGAGGCGAGGCGAAGAGACACCCGGAGAGGCAATGGCAACCATAGCGGATCACCCCGCCTTGGGCGAAAAGGTCTCGACAGATGGATGGGTTGCAGACGAGCAACTGGACGATAGCTGGGTTCCTCGCAATCCGCTCCACGAAAGGGAGGCCCGGAAGAATCTCGCGGTGAACGCGCTCGCGTCGGGGCGCCGAACGGTTCGACTGTTGTGGATGGCACTCATCGCTTCACTGATTGCGCATCTGATCATCCCGATTTGTATCGTGACTGCGATGGTGCGTCCGGAGAAAGTCGCGCTGATGGATGGGACAGAGACGCTCATCATTTCGCCCTTGGTGCCTCTGGAAGAAAGCAACGAAATCCTGGAGACGCTTTCTCTTTGGGCCGCCAAGTCGTTTCTAGATCGAGGACCGCAAGGGTTTGATGCACCAGAGACGCTTCAACGCGTATTCTTACCGGATGCAGCTAAGAAAGCAGAAGCGGAGTTTAACCGGGTCGCCGCTGAATTCTCGAAAAAGAATATCCATCAGAAATTCGAAATTGGCCGGATCGATCTGCAACGTCTGGAACAGGGAGTTGTGATGAGCCGTGTGATTGGCCAGGTCTTGACACAGGCCCAGATCGGCGATGAACAAGTAAACGAACCTCAGGCCATCACCTTGAACCTAAAGCTTGTCCGCAATCCTTATTTAGGGCGCAACAAAAGGTATCCGTTCGCAGTGGCGGAATACACGTTTGGTCAGCCCGAGCAACTTCCAACTCAAAAGCGACAATAAAGTCATATGCGCTTCACCGCGATAGTGCTGGTCTGTGGGATTCCGATCTTATCATCAGGGAATCAGACTCTTGCCTCGAAAGTGATTCGAGTTCCGCTGAATCAAAATGAACCTGCGGTTGTCAAACTGGGTACCCGCGGAATAACCACCCTGGAATTTCCTTACAAAATAGAGGCGCTTGACGGGTACGGGTTCAGTGCCAGTCCATCTACGGACGGCGGGGACCTTTTCCAGATATCATTCAACAAGGGAACCAATTTTCTTTCCCTGAAGGCGATGCATGAAGGGGTGGAAGGAAACCTTACGGTGGTTCTTGACGGAAAAGTTTACTCTTTGTTCTGCATGGCCGTGACGGACCCAAGTTTTGTCATGCTTTTCGAGGATAGTTCGGCGAAGACGATTTCCGATCCGCGCGATGCTCTCGCGAAAAACAAAGCGGTTTCACCCGCTCGATTGCTCGGATTCCTGGATAAGCTGAAGGCCTACCCATCTTTAAAGGTCAGCACGCCGGAGATATTCCGGAACATGGAGGTGGCTGAGCCAAACTCAGAATCGAGCCTCGACGGGCTGAAGCTCACGGTGCGCCGCGTGATCCGGGACGAGAGCCTCGACTCCCTCGGATTCGATGTTGAGCTAGCCAATCCGTCCGATAAGGATTTCCTCTACGATCCCGAAAGCTTTGGGGTTCGCATCGGAGACGAAGTTTATCCGGAGGCCATTTCCGATGCCCGCGGCATTGTTGAAGCTGGAAAGACGTTGCCGGCTTTTTTTGTGGTGGCAGGCACAGCAACGGGAGGTCGCAACGATTTAGCTGTCACCAATAAATTCGATATCGTGATGCGGCAGATCATCGGCGAGAGGGATTCCAAGGCATCTACCCAACGGCTAGAACCCCCGGCCGCAACTCCAACTGGACAACCGGGCTCGCAGGAACCTGCGCTACCCGCTGCGGAGAATGATAACGGCCAAACTCCGGGACGGTTGGCCGTGGACGATGTTCAGAAACTCCGGAAGTCGCACCGGCGCAGAAGGAAATCAGCGGAGCCTTCTGGACAACATTACGCGGCCCAACCGAACAAAAATGAGAGAAACGACGAGATCGCAGATCAAGTAGATGAATAGCCGGACATTCATTATCGCGTCAGTGGTGATCGGTCTTGCCGGTGTGGTTCTTGGGTTTGCATTTCTCCAGAAGAGTGGACGGCAGAAGATCGTTCAGCGTCAGAAAGAGTTAGAGGATCGGGTGGAAAAGGTCACTGAACCGATGACCTCTTCGATTCGAAACTTCAACCCGGTGATTCCGCCACGGCCGAAGCAGCGTTCGGGACAAAGGGAGCCGGTGGGCGTTGAAGAGAAGCCCGAACGTCAGGGGGCGCCGAAGGCCGTCGTCGCTTCGCTCACCATCTTTGCCGGAGATCCGCCGCCTGCCAAGGCCCCGCAGCGAGAACCGAAGGGGGATTACGCACCCGCTTTCCGCTTAGTGAAATGCCAGCTCGTGAATACGGTGGATTCCAGCAACATCACGACACCGATTATCGGACTGGTGACTGACGATCTGTGGTGGAATGGGAAAATAATCATTCGCGCGGACTCGGAGGTCCACGGCGTCGCGAATATCGACCGAGTGCGGGAGCGCGTCGCCAGCAACGGCGAGTTCACGTTTGTACTGAATGAACCGGATGGAACTGGCCGGGAACTAGTCGTTCACGGGATGGTCTTGGACATGGAGAAAGATGACAATCTGGACAGTTACGGTATTACAGACGGCAGCGCCGGACTTCGCGGAGACGTGATTCGCACAGCCAACAGCGATTTGATCAAGCTCTACGCCGCGTCACTGATCAGCGGTATTGCCGGCGCCTTTTCGTCCGGGGCGAACGGCGTGCTTGGGAATCGCGTCTATACCAATAACAGTTCGCTTGGCATGAGCGCCCTCCAAGGTGCGGTCATCAATCCGGCTGTCGGCGGAACCCAAAGTGTTCTGGATCGTTACGCCGAGCAGATCGGATCCAGCATCGATCGGGACGGGTTCTTCGTGCGCGTCCCGGCCGGTAAGCAGTTTTACGTTTACTGCACTGAGGCGATCGATCTTTCCAAAGCCATCGTGGCAGCGGACGATGTGCGTCTTGCTCGCGAAGACGCAGATTTCGCGAAACGTCAGCAACGGTCCGAAGTTCGTCGGGCGTTGCCGGTGAACCCGTATGAATTGATCAACCCGTTGTTGCCTGCGCTCGGTCAGATTCTAAATAATACTAGTAACACTAATAAATAATGTATGAAATATGTGTCTCTGCTATTGATTTTGGTCGTTCTGGTGGCATGTCAGTCCGAGCAGACGGTTCTGCTCGCTCCTTCTCGCGCAGGGAAAGCTGTGGCTGCCGGCAAATCTTGGTCGGCCGACGCGAGCCCAGTTCCTGTCGTTGGTAGCTTGCGTCAGTCGGAAATGGTAAAGGTCTACGGAATCAATCGTTATGTTGACGCGGCAGACGCACGGGTCCTGCATGAACGACATGCCGTTTATCGCCTGGAGCAGCAGCCGGCCTGGATCACTCGATCGCCGAGAAATCAAGGGGAAGTGATTCTCGGCCCGATTGTCGGTTTGCGTAAGCCGGAGTATGCACCCGAACCGATGCCTGGCGAAACCGCCCGGGAAATTATCCAGGCTCGGCGCGGTATCCAGGAAGCGAACGAAGGGATGAAAGACCTGCGGGAGACCCAGGAAAAACTGACCAACAGCGTGGAGGTGATGGCAAAGAATACTGCAGAAGCGGAACGAAAGTTGACCGCTGTTGTTTCTGTCTTGAATGAGCGGATCAGACATTTGGAGGGCGATGGCTCCAGCGCAGGAGACGAACAGCCGCAGGTGAAGACGACGGACGCAACGGGAGGCGATGTCGTTGTGCGCAGCCCAAATCCCTAGACGTTCACCGTTCACCGTTCACCGTTCACCGTTCGGCGTTCGGCGTTCGGTGTTCGGTGTTCGATGTTCGATGTTCGGTGTTCGATGTTCGGTGTTCGATGTTCGGTTCGATGTTCG
>DATHPZ010000035.1:0-7908 GCA_035483355.1 Chthoniobacterales bacterium
CGCTTCGATGCCATCAAGCATCACGCGGTCCAGGATGTTGGAGCCTGCGCCACCAACACCAACCACCTTCACGTGGATTGGTTCGCCCGAGGTATTTGCTCGGTCGTACTGCCGATTTAGCTGCACCATATTGCTGAATTAGTTACGAAATATTCCTTTGATTTTCTGAAAAGCGTTCCGGATCAGCCCACCCGAAGCGGGCCTGTCCGTCTGCACCAGGTGGGCGTACTTCACCAGGCCTAGCGCAGCAGAGAACTGCGGATTCTCGAACGCTGATGTCACTCCGGCCATCGGCAACGCATGCGCCATCGTCACCGGCATCCCGAATATGTCCGACGCGAGATGTTCCAACCCTCGAATCTGGCTGCAGCCTCCCGTAATGAAGACTCCTGCTCCGACATAGTGGAGATTTTGATCCGCCTCGATCTGCCGCTTGACGATATCCAGGGCTTCACGAAGACGTTCATGAACGATCCGATTCAACGACTCTCTCTCTATCTCCCTTCCGGCAAAGCCGGTTTCGTCCTTGAGCAAGATCGTTTCGCCCGGAAATGCGGTTCCGAGTGTCACGTTTCCCTCCTCGACCTTTAGCTTTTCGGCGCGCGCCGAGGGAATTTTCAGGCCAATGGAGATATCGTTCGTGATATGGTCACCGCCGATGGCCAGCACACCGCTCTGCTTGACTGCGCCGTCGACATAAACTACGAAATCGGTTGTTCCACCGCCGATATCGATCACGATTGCGCCGAGTTGCTTTTGGTTTTTCTCCAAAATCGCCTGCGCCGTCGCGAAAGAGTTGATGATCACGTCGGCCGGTTCAAGTTCCAATTCCTTCACGCATCGGATCGCGTTCTGGATCCGGGTGCGGATACCGTAGACGATATGAAAATCCGCCTCCAGTTTCTTCCCTAGCAAGCCGACCGGGTTGAGGACGCCGTCTTGTCCGTTCAGATAATAGTGCTGGATGATCGTATGGAGAATGCAATCCTCCATCGGCAAACTGACTTCTCGAGCATTGGTGCGGACATCGTCCAGGTCTTGCTCGTCGATCTCTTCTCGCCCTTCTTCCAGCACCACCACCCCACGGTTATTGAAACTCCGGATGTGACTCCCGGTGATCCCCAAGTAGACCTCGCTGATTTCAACGTCGCTTTTCTCTTCCGCGTCCACGATTGCGTCATGGACACACCGCTTTGCGGTTTCAAAATCAACGATCTCACCCTTGCGGACGCCGCGGGCAGGAACGCTGCCCACACCAACGACCTTCAGCGTTCCATCACTCCGCGCCTCAGCTACCACCGCGCAGATTTTTGAAGTGCCAATTTCAAGGCCTACAAAGATGTTGTCTCTAGCCATTCAATCGAGTCGTCTCTACCGGGAGTGCTCGCCGAACCGGAGGCGCAGACTGCCTCCCCCCTGCTCCTTCTGCCGCAGGCGGAGGACTCGAAGATCGTCCCTCCTTAAACGGCTTCAACCTGGCGTGCTCCCGTTTTTGTTGAGGTTTCTTTTCTGGTGATTTTGAACTATGCGCCGGCACGACGCTCTTTGTTGGGGCCGGTTGCGAGGACGCAGTTTCGTCCGTCGACCCCGGTTTTGCTTTGGCGTCCGCGCCCGTTACTTCAGTCGGACTCGACCCGGCGGTTGGGTCACCGGGCGGAGTCGGTGGAGTTTCCGGGACAAATGTCACAGGCACATTCCGCTGCGCCATCAGATTCACGGTCTGTAATTCACGGCTATTTTTGTCGCAATAATTCAGCACGGTTCCTAAACGGCGCAGCTGCGATTCAATCTCCTCCGTGCTGAACGTGACACTCGCATGCTGTTTATCGGTCACCGTGAGGCAATATCCTTTTGCAACATCGATGCTTTGAATCTGGAAACGGCCCTGCAAAATCTCCGCGGAAGTACGTATCAGGTCGAGGGCCGCCTTCACGTCATCCTGTTCCAACGGTTGACCGGCCTGGCAATTTGAAGTGTCGACTCCGATAATCAGAGGCAGCCCGAGGTATTCCGGGGCGAGTGATTTTGTCTTCAAAAGGATCCCGCGCCGATCAACGAGATAGGCGTTTTCAAAGTTAAACGATCCAAGATTGGCGTCCCGCGGGACCACCCAGGCCACGGGTCGGCGTTCCTGAATGGAAATCACCAGCTTATTCGGCAGAATCCGCTGGACTCGGCTCTCCTCGACTTGTGGCAGCGCGCCGAGTTCTTCCCGCACTTTTGGAAGATTAATCGAAAAAATGTTTTTCCCTTCGGCGACGTCCGCGGCACGCAATATCGCTTCCCTGGTCAAATTGCCATCCGAAGTGACTTCAATTGATTTTAAGGCGTAATCGGCATTGGCAAAGAACAGCGCATTCAAGATCCGTTTCGCTCCAAAGGCGATCCCTCCAAGCACCGACGCAATCAAAATAAAACCGCACACCGTCAGCAACACGCTCTGAGTGCGTCGTGCGGCCACCTTCTTCGCCCGGACCTTGACATCAAGCAGGTGCTGGCGCTTTCGCTGCCTGGAGGTGGAAGCGCGCTTATTCTGTTTGCGCAGTGTTGATTGAAAGATCACCGCTTGCTTGCCAACCTCCTTTCCAAAGACAATTGGACAATGCATTCACACAGCCGGGACATGGAGATACCAGCCGCTGCAGCCGCCTCTGGTAACAGACTAGTCTCCGTCATCCCAGGAATCGTATTCACCTCCAGGACCTGAGGCTCGCGATTCTGGTCCAGGATAACATCCACTCTCGAATAGATTTCCAGCTCCAACGACCGGTGCGCGGCCAGGGCGGCTGATTCGACCCTTTCTTTCTCCATTTGGCTCAGACGCGCCGGGCACTGGTGTTCGGCCGCACCACCGCGATTCGTCCAGGTGTACTTATTCTCGTAACTGTAAAATCCTCCGCGTGGTCGAATCTCGATGATCGGCAACACGGTTTCCCCCAAGACTCCGACCGTCAGTTCGCGACCGTGCACCAATGCCTCGACCAAAATGGTCTCGGCTTGCGCGAACGCTTTTTGCAAAGCAACGTCACGCTCGTTCATTGCTTTGACCAGGTAGACGCCGACGCTTGATCCCTGGCAGGGCACTTTCACCACATAGGGAAGAGGGAGGTCGGGGACCTCTCCTTTTTGCAAGGTCAGGTAAGGAGCGGTCGGTACACCGCATTCGACAAAACGTTTTTTACTCTCGATTTTGTCAAAAGCCATCCGGCTGCATTCTTCCCCTTCGCCGGTATAGGGGATTCCTTTCTCTTCCAGGATTGCTTGAATGGCGCCATCCTCTCCGAAAGTGCCGTGCAATGCATTGAAGGCCAATTCCGTCCCGGCTGGCAGATGGAAATTGCCGTCTCGGACATCGATCTTGAGCGCATCTGCTCCCAAAGATCGCAAGGCATTTGCCACCGCTGTTCCGGAACGGAGCGAAACCTCGCGTTCCGAGCTTGGTCCACCACACAACACTGCAATTTTCTTACCTAACAAAAGGCTATTCATCATCCACTCCGACAATCTGAACTTCAGTCTGTAAATCGATCCCTCGCTGTTTCTTGGCGATGGATTGGATCTCTGCAATCAACTGCAGAATTTCTTCTGCGCTCGCGCCGCCGTCGTTCACGACAAAGTTTCCGTGAACTTCCGAAACACGCGCTGCGCCCACCCGGTGATTCTTCAACCCCAATTCTTCGACGAGCTTTCCTGCAGGAATCTCGCGCGGATTCTTGAAGATGCAGCCCGCACTAGCAGCGATCGGCTGGGTTGTTTTCCTTTTGTGGCTTGATTCCATCAGTCGTCGATCGATCGCGTCGAGGCTAGCTTCTTCCCCGCGAAAGAGGGCGGAAACAGCGTACCGATCCCGCAAGGTTGGCACGTTACGATACTGAACCTGCATCTCGCCCGGCCGGAGCGTCTCGAACTCGCCCCGGGAACTGACCACCTGCACACTAACAATTTTTTCAAATGTTTCAGCCCCCATCGCTCCGGCATTCATGCGGAGGCTTCCGCCCACACTGCCAGGAATCCCTTCCATCCACTCCAGCCCGCCGATCCCGGCATTACGCGCCGCGGCAGCGACTTGCTTGAGCCGAACCCCTGCGCCGACCTGGATCTCGGCACCCTCCACCGTCAGCTCCAAAAAATCTCCACGATTCAAATGGAGAACGACGCCGGCAATCCCACCATCACGCACCAGAAGGTTTGAACCGCGACCGATAAACATGACCGGCAAACGGTTCACCGTACAGAATTCCAAAACGTTGGCCAACCCGCCGCGCGTTTCCGGTTCAATCCAAAATTGCGCCGGACCGCCTGTCCGAAGTGTGGTGTGTTTGGAAAGGGGCTCGTACAACTTCACTTCGCCCGCGCCCATTACCTCTCGGAGTTGCGCGGATACCTCGAGATCTTTGACCAGCTTGGTGGCTTCTTCGTGAATATCTCCTGCTCCGAGACTGAGGATCAAATCTCCCGGTTGCGCGATTCGTCCGATCTCCCGGTGCAGAAGGTTTCGTTTCGGCACGTACACAGCGGCGGAATGGTGGTGCGCGTTGATGGCGGCCACAATGGTGTTACCCGAAACCCCGGCGATCGGCGCTTCGCTCGCGGCGTAAATATCCGTCACGTAGACCAGATCCGCCAGATCGAAGGACGATCCAAACTTCTTCTCGAGCGCCTTGGTCCGTGAATAGCGATGCGGCTGAAACAACACAATCAGACGTTTGCAGTTCAGCGAGCGCGCAGTTTCGAGCGTCGCTTTTATTTCGGTGGGATGATGACCGTAGTCGTCCACCACCGTGTACTCGCTGGTTTGCAGTCTGATCTCGAATCTTCTTCTGGCCCCGCGGAAGGATTCGAGCGCCTCCGCGATCTTGTGGAACGGCACTCCTATCTCCGTGGCAAGCGCGACGGCTCCCAACGCATTGCTCACATTGTGAGCGCCCGGAACTCCAAGCGTTAAGCCTCCTAGACACTGATCTGCTCTCCAGACTTCAAAACGCGATCCGGACGGTCCACCCTCGAAATTTCGATATCGATAGAGAGCCTTCTCGACTTTACCGTAGGAGACGGAATTTGGACGAGCGGAACAAAGTCGCGCGGCGTGCGGATCGTCGGCACAATAGACAACTTTGCCGGTGACCTGATCTAAGAATCTGTTAAACACCTCATCGATGGCCGCCAGGTTGGAATAGTAATCGAGATGTTCCTCTTCAATATTAAGGATGATGGCGTGCTCCGAATGATAAATACGCAGGGTGCCGTCACTCTCATCTCCTTCCGCGACAAGATAACCGCCGTTCGGCTCCCAGTGGGCATTGGTACCGAGAATTGGGATCTCGGCGCCCACATAATGCGAAGGGTTCAAGCCCCCAACCCGCAGTACATGTGCGGTCATCGCGGAGGTCGTGGTCTTTCCGTGCATCCCAGCGATCACGATCCCTTTTTTTATTTGCATCAGCGCGGCCAATGCTTCCGCACGCCGTACCATCGGAAGTCCCAAACGAACCGCTTCATCGAAGGCGGGATTTCCAATTCTGATCGCCGAAGAATAGACGATCAGTTCTGCCCCGCGAACCGTCTCCTCTGTCTGGGGAAGATAAAATTTCAACCCGAGCGTCTCCAGCCGCCTGGTTTCAAGGGTACTGACTCGATCACATCCACTCACCCGATGTCCGAGCGCTAACAATAGACCAGCGATCCCGCTCATTCCGGACCCAGCGACGCCTATCAAATGAATCCGCTGCGGATTTTTCAGAAGAAATTCAGCAAGTTTCTTTGGCAGGTCGATCATCATTAACGGGATTTCTCGATGATTTCTACAATCCGATTGGCAGCGGTTTCCGGCCCCAGTGCGCGAGGTTGCCCGGTAGCACGGCGCACTATCGCTCCATTCTTCAAAAAGTAATCTATCAATGAGCCCAATGTGTCTCCGTTGACACGCGACTCTTCTAATACTTTAGCCACACTATGTCGCGCAAATATTTCCGCATTGAAAAATTGATGATTTTCCGCCGCAAACGGATACGGAATCAAGATCGTCGGTAAACCGAAGTAGGAGAGCTCGGTCAGACTGGCCGCACCGGACCTGGCGACGGCGAGATCCGCCACGGTATAGGCTTCCTCCATTCGATCATAAAAGGCACTAACGAAGGCCGGGATTCCTTCCCTTTGATAACATTCGTAAACACGGTTCTGATCTTCGGTTCCGGTCAAATGGACAAACTGTACCTCTTTCTTTGCGAACCGGCGCAGAACCGCTAAGACAGCTTCGTTGATGCCATGGGCGCCCTGGCTTCCACCCATCACAAGGATGGTTCGTAAGCCGCTCTGCAAGCTAAGATTCTTGAGAGCCTGGCTGCGGTCAACCGGACTTCGCAAGCTGTCGCGGATTGGGGTACCGGTCACTTCGACAACTTTACCAGGGAAATAGCGTGCGCACTCCTCGAAGCCGAGGAGGACTTTTTGAGAAAGAATCGCATTCAGCCGATTGGCTTTACCGGGGATGGCGTTTGACTCATGGATGAAAGTCGGCAGACCGGTTATCCGGCCAGCCAGGATGGGCCCAGTCGACGTAAATCCGCCCATTCCGAGAACTGCGTCCGGCTTGAACGAGCGATAGAGCTGCAAGCAGGCTAGCAATCCGTTCATGAATTTGCCAACAAATGAGAAAAACTGCATCGAAACCAGCTTGGTCAGGCCAACAGAGGGAATCTTCTGAACGCGAAATTCTTTGCGGTTCCCGACCGCAATTGTATCGATCTGCTTTTCGGAGATCAGCAGAAGAACCTCATGTCCTCGGTTTTTCAAGACCTCGGCAACGGCTAGTCCAGGAAACAGGTGGCCGCCTGTTCCTCCACATGCGATCGCGACTTTCATCAGAAGGAACGACTACATTCGAGAAACATGTCTGACTCGAACCATCGTTTCGGTGTTTGCGGTCGTTTTGTCCTCTTTACCTTGCCTGTAAATGTTGATGAGAATTCCAATACAAATGAGGCAAAAAAATAGATTGGAACCTCCGTAGCTGATAAACGGCAGCGGAAGCCCTTTATTTGGCAACAGCGACGTGGTCACTCCAATATTAATCGCCGCTTGCAAACCCAGGATGGCGGTACAACCAAAGCCAAGCAACAAGCCAAATCGATCCTTGGCATTCAGCGAAATTAGAATTCCAGAGGTGAAAATTAAGAGATAGCAAAACACTACGGCGAGCGTAACTCGCAACCCCAGCTCTTCGCCCATCACCGGAAAGATGAAATCGGTGTGCGCGTAGGGTAGATAAAGCATTTTTTGTCGTCCATTCCCTAGACCTAGACCTTCCACTCCGCCGGAACCGAAAGCGATCAACCCCATCCACTGTTGATGACCTTCCTTCTCCTGGTATTGATCGGGATGGAGAAAGGCCATTAGCCGGCCTTGCCGTTCAGAGATATGCCAGGCGATAGCCAGGAGCGCCGCGAGGCCGACGACCACCAGAGGTCCCAAAAATTTCGGACTGGCTCCTGCGACGAACATGATGAGCAGGACCGTTCCGCTAATCAGGAGCGTCGTGCCTAGATCAGTCTCCAGCAGGATCGGGACAAGAAGCGTTACCACAACGCCCACCGGGTAGATCAAGCCCATGAGAAGACCTTTGCATTTGTCTTCAAATTTGGAAAACCACCAAGCCGCAAAAACGATCGCCACCAGCTTAGCTAGTTCTGAGGGTTGAAACGTCACCGATCCCGCGTGAATCCATCGCCAGGAGCCATTAATTCGCATTCCAACCGGACGAATGAAACAGAGGGCTAACAATGCCAGCGCGAGCGGAAACAACACGTACCAGGCCCGTTCCAGCCGATGATAATCGAGGAGCGCAAATAAAATGGAAAAAATGAATCCCACACCCAGCCAGAAACTTTGTTTCTTCAGAAAATTAAACTG
>DATHPZ010000036.1:0-14645 GCA_035483355.1 Chthoniobacterales bacterium
GGAAAATCAATTGAGCTTGGGCGGCGATCCCGCGATAAATCGTATCATCGGTTGCGGTATCGCACGCGTGAAGCGCGATCACCACATCGACGCCATCCAGCCTGACATCCGAAATTTCGCCAACCTCAAATCGAAGATCGGCGAATTCGCACTGTGCGGCGACCCGGTTGCCAAGGTCCACCAGCCCGGGACGCCTCTCGACGCCGACGACCTCGGCGTTATACCCTTCCTGTTGGAGAAAAGCATAGACCGCGAAGGTCAGATAACCTTTTCCTGAACCCATATCGAAAACCCGGAGGCGTCTGCCAGTTGGCAGGTTTCGCAGCGCCGGCGCCAGCAAGGCAATAAAATGATGAATCTGCCGGTATTTGTCACCCATTCGCGTCTTCGGGTTCCCGGCTGGTTCGAGGACACCGAGATGTCTGAGGAATGTTTCATCCTGCAACAGGTGCGATTTTGGCCGATCATGTTGCGGGCACAGTTCCACCGGTGCTTCGGAGCTAGTGGATAGTCTTGGTTCTCCGCGCCGATTGAACAGGAGTTGCTGGCGCTGATCGATCGTGAACAGGGTGGCCGCTAAACTTGATTTGCCTAACCAATTTCGCACTAACGATATGCCGTCCGGTAGAGAATAATTTTGCGTCAGGTCACGGTCCGCATAGCGGCGCACAAAATTCAAACGTCTGCCATTCTTCAAGCTAACAGGGCGGATATAAATATGTTCCACGCTCTCAGGGCCGCCCCGAAACTTTCCCAAGGTTAATTTACGGAAACTATCCTGGGCCAGGCTCGCCTCAAAATTCGCCAGAAATAATTCGATCGAATTCACACGCAAGATGGCGGATCAGACCATTTCGATCGGGCAGGGAGGGAGCGCCTGCAAAAAGCTTTGGCCATAACTTCGACTTAATATCCGATTATCCAGAATCACGACGATGCCTTGATCGGTCTTTGTCCGGATAAGCCGACCGACTCCTTGTCGCAATTTCAGGATCGCTTCGGGAAGCGAATATTCCGTGAATGGATCGCCTCCGTTGCCCTCGATATATTCGAGCTTGGCCTCGATCAACGGATGATCGGGAACGGCGAAAGGGAGTCTGGTGATGATCACGTTCGAAAGAGCTTCTCCTGGCACATCGACACCGGTCCAGAAACTGTCCGTGCCGAACAAAACGCCGTTGGCGGACTTTTTGAATCGTTCCAGCATCCGGGTGCGCGATGAACCTTGCCCCTGGACCATGAAAGTATAGGTGCGATCCAATTCCGACTCCATCCGTTGAGCCAGGCTCATCATGGTTTTGTAGCTCGTGAAGAGGACAAAGGCGCGGCCGTTCGTCTTGTGCAAAAAATAAGCGATCCATTTTTCGAGCGCGTCCTCATAACTCGGGTCGCGTGGGTCCGGCATTTTTTTGGCCACATAAACACGCATCTGCTTTTCGTAGTCAAATGGGCTGCCGATCTGCAGAGCACCGACATCGAAAGCGCCGACCCGGCTTCGGAAATAGGCCAGGTCGTCCTGACCGACCGAGAGCGTCGCGCTCGTCATCACACAGATGCGATCCTCCGGAAACAGCATCCGGTTGAGGACCGAGGAGATATCAATCGGGGCGGCGTTCAACGTCAGGTTTTGCGCCGTTTTGCCCGTTCGCTCGACCCAATAGACATAGTTTTCCGGAGTCTGCTGCAGAAAGTCCACTACTCCACGACGCGCTTCACGGATCCGCCGGCCGAGATCCTGGAGCTCAGATTTAAGCTTTTCATCTTCAACCTGTTTCACCGCGGTCACCACAGCGGCTTGAACCCGAGCCAGTGGAATCGAGACACTGTCTGACACCAGCCCCGGTTTGCGGACACGGCACTCCCGCCCTTTCCGAAAATCTGCCGCTTGATCAACGGCTGCAAAAAAGCGATCCACTTCCTCAATTGATTCGGCAGTCTCCCGGACCGCTTCCTCAGCACGTAAAACAGTGAACAGTCCCTTTTTCGACTTCGGATTGTAGAGCCGGTAAAGCGCCTGTTTTAAGCCGTATTGCGAGACCCCGAGTCCAACCTGTCGTGCGGCGACCGACTCGATGGTGTGCGCTTCGTCCAGGATCACAAAATCATTCGGAAACAGGTACCCCGACGTCCGATTCTCGGTCAGAGCCATGCTGTCCAAGGCCACGAAAAAGAGGGTGTGATTGACGACAATCAGGTCGGCCGTCAAGAGCTTCTTGCGCGCCTCCTGGTAAAAACAGCGACTGTCGGCCCCACACGTTTTCGGAGTGCAGATATGCGGTTCGCTGCAAACTTGCGTCCAGACGGATGGATCCGGCTCGACATCGAGATCGCTCAGGGTCCCCTCGGTCGTCTTCTGGCTCCAGTCCTTGATCCTCAGCAACTCTTGTTGCTCCGAGCTGGTAAACAGATCGTTTTGCAATTGCAAAGCGCGGTTGAGCCGATTTGGACAAAGATAATTTTGTCTCCCTTTGAGCAAGGCAGCTTCGAATGGTTGATCCAGCAACTTGCGAACAATCGGGATGTCTTTTTGGAGCAATTGCTCCTGGAGATTGATGGTGTGGGTCGAAATGATGGCTTTACGGCGGTGCTCCAACGCAAAGAGAACAGCCGGTATCAGGTAAGCCAAGGACTTGCCGACGCCGGTCCCGGCTTCTGCAACAAGATGATGGTTACCTTCCAGAGCACCTGCCACCGCCGCGGCCATCTGCTGTTGTTCGGGGCGGTACTCGAAATTCTTTGCGCTGGACAAGACGCCTCCTTCCCCAAACATTTCATGAATGTCTCGGGAAAACCGCTGGTCGAAATCGTTGCGCAGCGCGATCACCGTTGTCCTTTGCTCAAAGCCGTGCTACCGGTTTTTTCACTAAAACGGGGAGCGCACTACCATGGAGAGCGCTACGCTCCGGCGCAAGTGTCTCTGATAATGGTGTCGAGGCTTTCGCGGTCTTCGCAGGATCTCCAGGATGGCCGCAGGATTGGCGGGCCCGACCAGGCAGGACTGAAGTCGCAAAACACAAAACGTCAAAATTAAAAAAAGCTGTGTTTCGAATATTTGATCGATATCTGATTAAGAATTTCCTGGTTCCATTCTTCTATTCGTTGTTCGGAACGCTTGCCATCTGGCTGGTCTACGATCTCGGCGAGCACGCGAACGACTTTCAGGAGGCGCATCTTGGCTTCCAACCGATCGCCTGGTATTACGTTGTCCAGATGCCGTTTCTCATCGTGAACCAGTTGCCGTTGAGCGTTTTGCTCGGTTTACTTTACGTGCTGACGCGCATGTCCCGGCGCAACGAGATCGTGTCGATGCTTGGTGCGGGCGTGAGTGTTCCGCGATTGTTACTTCCATTGATTGTGGTCGGACTGTTGTTGACGGGGGCCTGTACCGCTTTGAATTATGAGCTCGGTCCGAGAGGGCAATGGGCCGGCGCGTTCATGCTGGAGGAAATTATCAAAGGCCGGGCCAAGAATTCCCGCATGGACGCCCTCGTTTTTCCCAATCGAAGAGAATTCCGCATCTGGTTTGTTCAACTTCTCGATACCAAGAATGAACAACTACACAATGTCCAGGTGATCCAGCAGGATGGCCACGGAGTCATTCAATATAAAATCTATGGGCAAAACGCGACCTTCGATGGTTCGCGGAAAGTCTGGATCTTCTACAACGGCAAGATTGCGTATGTCGATCCTTCGGGGAACGTGACGAGCGAAGAATTTTTCACCCAAAAAGAGGTGAGCGGCTGGAGCGAAACTCCATGGCGGCTCTCAAGTGCTACGCTGAAAGGGAAATACATGACGGTGCCGCAGCTGGAGAATTACCTGAGAGTGAACGGCGATTTTCCGGAAACCAATCTTGCCGAATTTAAGACTCAGATGTGGTATCGGTTCGCGTTGCCATGGAATGTGATGGTTGTCGTGTTTGTGGCGAGTCCGCTCTGTATAGCCTTTTCCCGTCGGGGAGCGCTGGGCGGAATAGCCGGCGGTCTGTTTATTTTCATCGGCCTGTTTTCCTCTACGAATGTTTTCCTTGCTCTTGGTCAGGGTTCCAGAATATCGCCGATGGTCGCCGCTTGGACTCCCGCCGCAACTTTTCTTTTGCTCGGATTCATCCTGCTTTACCTCCGGGCCACCAATCGGCCGATCCCTTTTACCGGATAGCGAAGGCAGGAGTCCAGGCGTTCAGGAGCCGCGCGAACTGCTCGTCGCTGGCACTTGCATGGGCTAGCCAAGCCTTGAGATTAAGAATGTCGCAAGTGATGGTACCTGTCAGGATTCTTCGAGGCAAACTGGGGTCGCTCACGGATTCTGCAACTCCTGAACTCCTGAATGAGATTTTTTATCAAGCATGTCGTGCGTTATGCTCTGAGGCACAAGGTTCTGGGGGTAATCAACATTTTGAGCGTGGCCCTCGGGGTCTCGACCTACCTGGCCGTGCAAATCGCGAACCGCAGTGCGACAGCCGCGTTTCGGGCTGGTATTGATGTCGTCGCCGGGCGGGCCAACGTCGAGGTTCGCGGGACGCTGGACGATCGTTTGCTCCCGAAGCTGCAAAAAATACCGGGCGTCACCGCCGCGACTCCGTTGGTGGAACGTGTGGTGACTCTGCCGGATTGGCCCGGTGAGTACCTGCACGTTTTGGGAGTTGATCCGTTCACGAATGAAAGTTTCGAGAACTTTAAAGTTAGCAAATCGAGCGGAGAATCATTTGACGCAGACGCCTGGTTCGGCAATCCGAGGTCACTGGCGGTCTCGAAAAAATTTGCCGACTCACACAACTTGAAAAAGGGGGACTTAATCCGCGTCAAATTCGGAGAGCGCGCCGTCGATCTGGTCTTGGGTTCTGTTTTGGAGGCCAGGGATGGCGATACACGTTTCGCCGCGATGGATATCGGATGGGCGCAGGAAATGTTTGGTTGTCAGGGGAAACTCACGGGCGTGCTATTTCAAATCAGCGATCCAAACAACCCCGAGCCGGTGCGCCAGCGGATCCGAGAACTGGTTCCGCCCGACGCAGTGGTCCAGGAACCGGGGGAACGGACCGGTCAGGTTGAGCAAATGCTCTCTGGGTTTGCATTGAATCTCACGGCTCTGAGCATGGTATCGCTGCTGGTTGGTGTATTTCTGATTTATAACACCGTGACGGCTTCGGTGGTGCGAAGACGAAGTGAAGTCGGGATCCTCAGAGCGCTCGGCGCCAGCCGAGCTAAGGTTCGCTGGCTGTTCCTTGGGGAGGCGGCACTCTACGGAATGATCGGCAGCGTCACGGGCTGCTTCGGAGGCGTGCTGATGGCGAATTTTCTCGTGGGCGCAGTTTCCAAGACGATCACGAATCTTTACGTGCTGACCAGCATTGATCATTTTTATCTTCCTTTTTGGCAGATTCCGTTGGTGCTGCTGACCGGCATGGGGTCAGTTCTGGTCGGTGCGTTTATCCCTGCCAACGCCGGTGCCAACCTGCCACCGTTACGCGCATTGAACATGGGAGTTCTCATCGAGCGCAGCGAGAGACCGCGCAACCATTGGATCGTGCTGAGCGGAGGGAGCCTCCTGGCAGCCTTCGGTGCCAGTGAACTCGCACTCGGCGGCTATCGATGCGCGGGATTCGCAGCCGCATTCTTCACCTTGATAGGATTTTGCTGCCTCTCGCCGCACCTAACCCACCAGTTCGGCACGTGGACCGGACGGATTTTTCGTTACCTGCTTCTCCCGCGGCTTGCCGCTCGAAATCTGGTCCGATCACTTTATCGGCACGCCATTACGATAGCGGCGCTCGCATCGGCATTGGCGATGTTGGTCAGCATTTCGATAATGATTTATTCGTTCCGCAAAACGGTCGATCGATGGTTGGAACGCAGACTCGTCGCGGACCTCTTTGTCGCTCCGTCTGCCAACGAAATTGTTGGGTTCGAAAATTTCGTACCGGAAGATTTGATCAAATTTTTGCAATTGCGACCAGAAATTGAAATGATCGATACCTTCCGGAACCTCACGGTAGCGGTGAACGGTGAACCCGCTTTTCTGGGGGTTATCACGGGAACGAACCGCAATATCCCGGAATTTATCGGCGGGGAGAATATTGAAAAATACCAGGCCTTCCGGCTCGCGGATAGAGTGACAATATCTGAACCGCTTTCCCGCCGTTTAAAGGTAAGGGAAGGAGATACCGTGACCATGGCAACCCCGCTTGGTCCGCACTTGTTCAGGGTGGCCGGCGTCTTCTATGATTACAGCCGAGACTCCGGCGTCATGCTGATGCAACGGGGGAATTTCGAAAAATTCTGGCACGACTCTCGGATCAATTCCCTTTCACTCTATTTGCGGCCGGGAACAGATGTCGAAAAAATGCTTCAGACCATCCGGACCGGTTACCCCGGGGCTGGTGATTACACAATTTATTCGAACCGCGCGCTGCGCAATGCGGTCGTAGCGGTGTTTAATCAGACATTTGCAGTGACGCATATTCTTCGTCTAATCGCAGTCCTGGTGGCAGTCATCGGGATCGCTCTCAATCTGACTGTGCTAGTCAAAGAACGCGAAAGAGAAATTGGAACACTGCGGGCGGTCGGCGTTGGCCGCCGAGAGATTCGTGGACTCATCGTCTGGGAATCGTTGTTCGTGGGGATCGCGGCGCTTCTGCTTGGTGTGGTCACCGGGGTCGCGCTCTCGGTGGTATTGACGGAAGTAATAAACAAGGCCTTTTTTGGCTGGACCATCCCTTTGCGGATTCCTTGGGACCAACTTTTGTGGACGCCCGTCTGGTTGTTGCCGGCGGCGATCGGGGCTAGTCTGCTGCCGGCGAACCAGGCTTCACGGCGAAATATCATCGATGCTGTCAGGATGGAGGCATGAAAAGCATTATCACCTGGATGTTTGTTTTCGCAGCCATCGCTTCGGCTTGGACCGAGAATACTAGCAATGAGGGATGGGCGGTTGCCCTGCCCGGCTATCGAATCGCGTTGCCGGAGGATCATTTCCCGCACTACCAATTCCGGACCGAATGGTGGTATTTCACCGGCAATGTGAAAACGGAGGATGGCCGGGCGTTCGGTTATCAGCTCACCTTTTTTCGGCATGGCTACCGACCGCCGGGTATCGGGCAGCCGGTCTCTTCGAGATTTGTCATGAACGATGTGAAGTTTGCCCACTTTGCGGTGACCGATGTTAGTGCAGGAAAATTCCATTTTGATAGTCGAGTCAGCCGCGGAGCGTACGGTGAGGCCGGCTTTGCGGACGGCAAGAGATTGGCTTGGATCGACGATTGGGAAGTGGATTTCAGCAATATTTTTCGTTTGAAAGCGGCAGCTAAAGATTATGCCATAGAGCTGGAGTTGACGCCCGAAAAACCTGCGGTGTGCCAAGGCGAAGAAGGACTCAGCCAAAAGGCGGACGGCGCGGGTCATGCATCCTACTACTATTCGATCACTCGATTGAAAACGTCTGGTTCGATTCAGATCGGCACCAAAAATTATAAGGTGGAAGGTAGTTCCTGGTTTGACCGGGAATGGGCGACGAATCAATTGGCTCCAGAGCAGTCGGGTTGGAATTGGTTTGCGATCCAGCTATCCGATGGCAGTGATATGATGCTCTACCAGATGCGACTCAGGAATGGAGGCATCGATTCGCATTCGAATGGGAAATGGATCGCCGCGGACGGCCTAACCGCCGGTCTTTCCCTAGGTGAATTTCAGTTGCGTCCCGAAAAATATTGGGTGAGTCCGGTCAGCAAAGCGAATTATCCGGTGGTCTGGAGACTAACTGTCCCGAAACTGAATCTTGATTTGAAGGTAACTCCGGCCATTGAGGATCAGGAGCTAAACTTGGCGGTGGTCTACTGGGAGGGATGTATCCGGCTTAAGGGCCAACGCGCAGGGAAGCCGGTGGATGGAGTCGGGTACATGGAGTTAACCGGTTACCAGGGAGAAGCGCCGGGACTGACCGGGACCGAACACTAGCAGCTAGCTAGAGCTGTTGCGAAATGTCTGCCAGCGTGTCTCGTAGGGACAACACCGATCGTAGCCTGGCACGAAGTGCCTGGGAAAGCGTCCCTCGAAAGAACCGTCCCGTAGGTACGGTATGATCGGGCGCAGCTAATCCCAGAGGTATTTCTCGTCGAAAATGTGCGCCATGTTTCTTAGCCGAGGCTAAATACTCTTCTTGAAAGGTTCGTGTCCGATGATGTTCGAGCTGCTGCTCGATGTAATGGCCGTTTCCTGAATCGGCGCGCATACCTGCACGAATCACACCGTACCCTCCGGGACGGCTCTTTTGGGGTGGCGTTGTCCCAGGCACTTCGTGCCAGGCTACGATCGCACCGTCCCTCCGGGACATTTCGCAACAGCCTTTAGCTAGCATGAGCTAGCTAGCACGACTGCGTCTCATCAGTGGGGGGCATTCAGCCGAGAGACTAATCCAGAGCTACTTTGGTTTCGGCAAACTTGTCCTGTGACACCCAGTGAATCCAGGTCGCCTCTCTGTTTTTGGTGTCTAACACGATGAAGTTCGGTTCTGGGGGAAGAATCGTTGCCGCAGGGATCTGGCGGCAGTTGAAGCACCATGAACGCCCTATCTTCTGGGCAAAATCGTTCTTGGCCCCCTCGGTGAAATGGACGTGTCCGCTCAAGGTCCAGGTGGGTTGCTGTTTGGCGACAACTAACGCGAATTCGCGACTTCCGGCTTTGGGCTCGGCGATCAAGGTTTGAGCCGGTGGTTCATGATGAAGAATCAGGCATGGATGAGCCGCAGGGTCCAGACGGTGGACGTGCCCGTCTGCGGCGTATGGCAGGCAAACCACGGTAATTGCCTCCTCGCTACGGGTACGGATGATTTTTGAATCATCGTCGACCGCGACAAGATGGTTCATTTTGAGCGCGTGAAGCCAGTGCCGATGTTTGGCGAACGCGCCTAAGATCGGGAGTTTATCTTTTCGAATGGAGACGCCGGGAACAAGGATTGGTTGGTCTCCGGGCAAATCGTGATTGCCCGAGCAGAGGGCAACCGGGAGCCGCATTTTCGCCAACATCTGCATCCATTCATAAACATAGATCAATTGCGGAACGACACCGTCCGGGTGAAACATCTCGAGCAGATCTCCGGCAACGCAAACCAGGTCGTAACGGTCAGCGACGCGCAGAAGCCATTCGAACCACGGTTTGTGGAAATGAAAATCGGCCGTAAGGAGGAGTTTCACCTTGGGGTCCGGTTAAGACGAAACCAAGGAACAGCGATAAAGAAAAGGAAACAAGTCAAGAAAAAGTTCAGATCAAATTGAGTTTCGGAAAATCTCGACCGAGGACCTGCGCTGCAGGCGCCTTCATCCATTGGGAGAGAATCGTCGAATAGACAGACCGGAAATCGACGTTATAGAAAAGGTCCCCGGCATCGAGGCGGTCGAGGGGCGGTTGTTTGCCGTAGAGGCCCGGCTTGACGCTGCCGCCGCAGACGAACATGGGAGCGGCGGTGCCATGGTCGGTGCCTCCATTGGCATTCTCAATTACGCGTCGGCCGAACTCGCTGAAGGTCATGACGAGCACTCGATCAAAAATGCCCTTTGTTTTCAAGTCCTGGCAAAAAGCGGCGAGAGCAGCAGATAACTCGTTCAACAATCGTTTGTGAGTGTTGATCTGGCCCGCATGTGTGTCGTACCCGCCCTGGCTGGCGTAATAAACCCGAGTCGGGAGACCGCCGGCAATTAGGCGTGAGATAAGGGCCAGCGAGTTGCCCAGTTGACTTTTCGGATAGGTTCCTTCGTTTTTGCTCCCCTTGAGTACCCGCTTGATTTTATCGGTACTCACTTGCGCATCGAGTGCGGTGCGTTGCAAGTATTCGAGCGCCGACAGGCCGGATTTGCTCGGGCCGGATAAATTTCCGATGGAATCGCCTGACATCGACGCCGGTTCCAGGCCGTTCAATTCCGCGAACAGACGAGCTTCATCCGGATCGTTTCCACGATCAAATCCGAGATTGCCCGGCCTGCCAATGGCAACTCCGGTCGGGCTTGCCGCGTTGAAGGCCTCCGGCAATTGTTCACCGAGGACGACGCCAACCTCAGGGTCTTCGCCCGCGCAGCAATTATCGAAGTACCGGCCTATCCATCCTTTGGTCAGGTTCTGTTGAGCATCAGACGCGGTTTGCCAGATTTCAGTCGATCTGAAGTGGGATCGATTTGGGTTCGGATAACCGACGCCCTGGATGATCGCCAGATTGCCGTCGTCATAAAGACTCTTCAGCGGGGTAAGGCTCGGATTCAATCCGACCGACCCATCGAGCGCCAGAACCTGCTCCTTCGGAGTTGCGAGCGTCGGTCGGGACTTAAAATAGAGATCGTCTTCCAACGGAATAATCGTGTTCAGCCCGTCGTTTCCTCCAGCCAGTTGGAGAACCACGAGAATTGGGTGATCCTTCCCGGTCATCGTCTGAATTGAAGAGTCGGCAGCTTGCGCATGCAGCGTCAGGAACGTTCGCTCTAAAAAAACCGGTATCGTCCAACTCAGGGCTGCACCTAACAAGGACGTGCGCAAAAACGCTCTTCTGGTTAATAGATCGAGGTCGTGTTCCATACACAATCAGGTGATCTGATAATTTGGAGTAGTCATCATCAGCAAGAGTAATTCCCGGATTGCGTTATCGTCCAACGGCAGTTCACGCGTCGCGATGAAGTCACGAAATTTGCTGGTCAGTCGGTTTTCCGGGGTGCATTGGAAGGTGCGCAGAAAGAGTTTTTGCACTAGTTTCTCCGGTTGGGAGCGATCCTCTTGAGAGACGATTTTGTCGACCAGCAAGGGCGGGGTGATCGTCGAACGCTGAGTCGTCATTTCCATCATCGGCGGTTTCGGGAACCCGATTTCCTGCGGATTCAGACCTTCGACTAGCTGATGGGCGAGTTTATAACGGAACGTCAGAGTTGCGGTATTGATCCAACTCTTACCACCGTCCCATCCTTTGACATTCGGAGGAAAAAAGGGAATCTGACCCATCTGGCGGAATGCGAACTCGATGACATTCGAGTCTGGCAAGGGAATCGGGAAGCTGCGCATCGTTTGGACGAGAAACTGCACGGGACTCTTGATCTGTGAGTTGCAAGCTTGCGGGCTATAAAATTCTTCGGACAAAAAAAGAGATTTCATGAACGGTCGCAGTTCGCAGTGAGTATTCCGGAATTCACTGGCCAGAGCGTCGACCAGCTTTGGTTCGGGGTCGTCGTCGACAAAGAATTTCCAGATTTTCGCTCCGATGAAGCGTGCGCACTGCGGTTGCGAGACGATGATATCGATAATTTGATCGCCGTCCCAAGGACCGGTTTCTCCCATGAATGTCTTGGGTCCTGGATCAAACTGTCGTTCGGCGAACCTGAACGATTGCTCCGGTTGATTGATTCTGTAGCCGGTAAACGCTCGCGCTGCTTCTTTAACGTCGGACTCGGTATAATGCCCTTCTCCTAGAGTGAAGAGTTCCATGACTTCGCGGGCGAAATTCTCATTCGGCCTTTCTTTTTTGCTCTGGACAATGTCCAGCCAAACCATCATCGCCGGATCACGCGATATGGCCTTCACGAGAGTACGATAATTGCCCAGCGCGTTCTGTCGAAATGTTTCATTCTGAAGCCACATCTTGTATGCGGGCCTCACTTTTTGACCGCTAGTGGCAAAATGGCCGTGCCAGAACAGGGTGATCTTTTCAATCAAAGGAGAGGGGGTGTTGACCATCCGGGTAATCCACCAATGAGTCAGGTCCTTCATTTCGCCGATGAATTTTTCCCGAATGAGCTTGCGCGCCAG
Source organism: Chthoniobacterales bacterium (assembly GCA_035483355.1). Lineage (GTDB taxonomy): Bacteria > Verrucomicrobiota > Verrucomicrobiia > Chthoniobacterales > JAFAMB01 > JAFAMB01. The sequence continues at coordinate 11,775 of DATHPZ010000036.1, forward strand.
TTGCTTTTCTTCCGGTGTGGCAGCTTCCTGAAATTGGGCGCGTAGTTCGTCCTGATCGTCTGGCTTGGCCCAGGCGGGTGGCGGATAGTTCTCCAACGGAGCGTTGATCAGTGAATCCACGGCGTTTTCCGGTCCCAGCGCCAAAGTTTTCTGAATCTCCAGCGGACTTCCGCCAAATCCGGCGCGCACCAGGAGATGAGCGGCGGCGTCGAAATCCCATCGACTGGACGTGATCGCAGATAACATATTAAAATCTTAACACGTAGGATTTGGTTTCCAGTCTGAATTCACTAGATTTGGAGACGTCGCCGCACCTGGGAGGTTTCGGTGAACTTGGATCCTGACAAAGAAGAGAATGCGATTTATTAATTTGACCCGGCAAACCGAGATTGGCGCGAATTCGTATTTCCTGCAGCTGGGTGGCAAGAAACTGGTGCTTGACGCGGGGTTGCATCCTAAACAAGAGGGTGAAGCAGCGCTCCCGCATTATAGATCGATTCCGGATGGTTCGCTTGACGCGATCCTCATCTCGCACTCGCACCAGGATCATATCGGGTCACTCCCGGTACTGATGCGCAGGCAACCGCAAGCGAGAGTTTTCATGACTCACGCGACGGCCAAACTGTCGGATGTGATGTTGCATAACTCCGTGAACGTGATGTCACGGCAGCGGGACGAACTTCGGATTCCGAATTACCCGCTTTTTACCCATCGCGAGGCGGACCACGCTGCTGAACTTTGGCAAAGCGTTGGTTTCCGGCAGCACTGGACCATCGACGGAGAGCGCGTTCCGAGGCCCGATCACGATATTACATTCGAGATGTATGACTCAGGCCATATCCTGGGATCTGCAGGGATTCTCTTTCGAGCAGAAGGGAAAAAAGTCTTTTACACCGGCGATGTGAATTTTCTGGAGCAGACGCTGATGCGAGGCGCCGATTTCCCGGAAGGGGACATAGATATTCTTATTATTGAGACAACCCGAGGCGATCGAGCGCTCGGAGCAGGTTATTCCCGAAAAGCAGAGGAACGACGGTTCCTCGCCGCGATCGCAGAGGCTTTTGATAAAGGGGGATCTATCCTGGTCCCGGTCTTTGCCCTCGGGAAAACTCAAGAGATCCTGACAATGCTCCATCTGTTCAAGCGTCAAGGTGAGCTTCAGCATGTCCCGATCTACATCGGGGGTCTGAGCACGAAGATCACTATTTTACACGACCAAATGGCGTCTCAAGCGCGGAGGCAATACGAAGGGCTGCAACTTCTGGATTCGGTCGGGCCGCATGTGCTTACCAGCCGCGACGTGCAAACAACCCAGATCGGCCGTCGGCGAATTTACGCCCTTTCCAGTGGCATGATGACGGAGAAAACATTGTCCAACCAGCTGGCGGAACGCTTCCTGACTGATTCCAGACAATCGGTATTCTTTGTCGGCTACGCCGATCCAGAATCGCCGGGCGGCCGGTTGAAAGCGGCTGAACCGGGTGATCTGGTTCAGCTCGACGAGGGGCTGCCCAGCCAAAGGTTGACCTGTCAAGTGAGCGAATTTGACTTCAGCGCTCACGCGCCGCGAGAGCTTCTCTTTGACTATATCGGAAAGATCTCGCCCAAGATTGTGATTTTGGTGCATGGCGATCCGCCCGCCGTCTCCTGGTTTAAATCCAGGATTGCCAAAGAATTGCCCGGAATATTGGCGGTCGTTCCCGAGCCTGGAAAAGTATACGAATTTTGAGCGGCCGGGCGAACGACGATTATGCGAACGATCAGGAGGGGGTAGAGGGAAGCGAAACCTGGGCGTATTTCTGGACTGCCTTGCGAGCGAACAAGGGGATCAGAACGATCGCGCATACGGTTGCCACCATGCTTATCCCCAGAACGACTAACTCCCCTGTGCTGCGACCAAAGTGACCGGAGGCAACGGCGTCTAAGCCGGCCTTTCCGGCAGAGCCGAGCTGGCAAAACAGCAAAAGGCTCGGCAAACCCCCGATCAAGCTAGCGACCAGATAGGCGCGAAACCGCACCGCGGTCAGACCATAGAGATAATTTGCCAATCCAAACGGGATGGGACAAAGACGCAGCAGAATCACGATTTTCCATCCCTCTTTTTCGATCGCGATATCGATCGCCCGAAATGTCGCGTTTTTTCGGAAATGGGCGGAAATTTCTTTGCGCAGGAACCAGCGGGACAAACAAAAACCTCCGGCAGCTCCCAAAGCAATTCCCGTCACCGCTCCAACAACTCCCTGAGGAAACCCGAATACCGCGGATCCAGCGATGATAAATGGGCTAGCCGGCAGAAAGAACAGCGAACCGATCGCCAGAAACAGGGCAAGCAGCAAAACTCCGAGAGGGCCGAGGCTGCCCACCCAGGTGCAGAGATGTTGGAGGGCCGGCAAAACCGGAAAAAAACGAGACGCTATCCCGAGCGCGATCAGGATCGTGACCGCCACTGCAAGTTTTTTGTTTAAGGAGGACACGACTTATCTAGGGAAGCCTCCCTGGGACGTCAAGCGACCTAGGCAAACGGCGTGCTCGGCTGTCCGAGCCCTATTTAATAATATGAGTGTTGACGAGCCGAGTGAGCTCGAACATGTCGACCTCTTTTTTGCCGTTAAAAACGGTTTCAAGAGCTGCGTCGGCCTTGATGAGCTTCTTATCCTGGAGCTTGTTCAACTTGATATATTCCCAAAGCTTCTTGGTCAGTTCGGTCCTGGGCAGAGGATTTGCACCAACAATCTTCGCAAGCGCATCATCGGGCTGAACCGGTTTCATAAATGCGCTTTTCGCTTTGCTTTCATTCGACATAGGTAGGGATTAAAGAACGACTCTCGAGGAAATCAACCAGAATTTGCCTCGAGAAACCTTTGCCGAGGC
>DATHPZ010000037.1:0-2568 GCA_035483355.1 Chthoniobacterales bacterium
GGCTGTCGGAGCGTTTCGAATCTCGGCCAGCAGCGCGGCCAAGGGTCGGTCGGCACCTTCGTGCTCGATCATCTTGCTTGGGAAACGGAGCTCAAAGATGCGTTCCCGCAGATCGTTAGCGGTCTCAGCGTTTTGCCAGCAGAAATAGGGGACCGCCATCTTGACCTCCAGATCGTAAAGATGAGGGATCCAGGCTGAGGCGCCGACGATCAGGGAGCGCTCGCAAAAAAAGAACCGCTTAAGAATTTGGGCGGTATCCAGGCGCTTCCAGCGTGCGCGTGGTTGCTCGCCTCGGAGGTAAAAATTGGTCAAACTCATACAGAACGCGGTGCGGGGGGACAAAAATGGGCGACCCGTCGCAATAAATAGCTCGATCAGGCGAAAAGAGAATGCAGGATCATACTTGAAACATGAATTATCCTATCAGAAGCCAGATTCCAACAAAAACAGAATTTCTGGTTTCTTGCTATCACACCCCATCCGAAAGAGCGCGTCGTCTGTTTTACGTGGTGGTGCGTGCAGGGCATCTTCGATCGGCGCCGGATTACCAGGTCGAACGAGATCATCTGCCGGGACACGATCTTCTTCTGTGCTTGTCAGGCAGTGGTTTTGTCCTAACCGGCAACAGGAGATTCAAGGTTGAATCCAACGAGCTGGCGTGGATTTCGGGTCATCATCCGCATGCCCATTGGGCCAATCAAGCCGATCCATGGGAGTTGCTTTGGCTGAGGATCGATGGCCGGGCAATGGAGGAAACATGCAACATGCTATCCGTACCCCGTCTTCCGGTTTTTTCGGGAATCCCGATGATAAACTTACGCCAAGAATTCCTGAGAATTCTCGAGCTGATGAACGATCGTCCGCTGGCCTTGGATGCGATGCTCAACGCCGCGATTGCGGAGATTCTGGCGATGCTCTGTGAAAACCGGCAGGCAGAGCCATTAGATTCGTTCGGAGTTTTCCCTGGAGACTCTGCGGATGTGCGCGAGGCGCTGACTAAAATGGCGCTTTACCCCGATCGTCCCTGGCGAGTGGCCGCTCTTGCCCGCCTTTGCAGGTTGAGCCAACCGCATTTTCATCGGAAATTCAAACAGGCAACCGGTTCAACTCCGATTGATTGGTTGCGACGGGAACGCATCAACCACGCACGCAGGCGTCTGCTGGAGAGTGGGGATTCTGTTAAGCAAATTTCCGAGCAGGTCGGGTACAACGATCCGTTCTTTTTCAGCAGAGATTTTAAACGTTACACGGGGGTGGCACCGAAAGACTATCGGAACCAGCACATTCGTGAAATCTAGCCAGTTTGATTCTGGAGCTCGGTGAAGGTGACAGACGCAACGTCTACGCCGGTGGTTTGTTCCGGACTCAAAATTTCAATCCAGCCCGGAGCTATCTCGACGACTAACCGGCTATACGGGCTGACCCACGCCTGCTCGCGGCTGGTAACATGAATCGAACTGCCGCCGGCACGGTGGATGGTAAACGGGTGCCAGTCTTTGGCTTTCAGTAGGTCCCTGATCCGATCAATCATAGGCTATGGCTAATCCCAAAACCGTTCGGATACAAGCTCTGTGCGCGCATTTTGCAGAGCCCTCAGTCGATGCCGCTTCGATGACGGTAGGCGGTTTCGTCCGGGTCTATCGAAGGCTCATCCAACGCGGAAAGGATCGCTCGTTTTGGCAGGAACGATTTCAGCTTCTGAGCAGCGCCAAACCGACGGCTGCGAGGACTCAGCTCTGTGCCACACGGCGGCAACGGCGAGCCCTGCGGCGGCCAAGCTCGGATCGAGGATGGCCTCGGTAAAGCGCGCGATCCGATGAACTTGATCCAAGGGTTATCTGGCTATAGATCAAGGTCATGGCCCTCCCTCCGCTCCGAGTCGGTCTTTTCGGCATTGGTCTCGATACCTATTGGCCGCAATTCGCAGGCTTGCACGAACGCTTAAATGGTTACGTGGAAAGAGTCGCTGGGAAGTTGGCCCGTCCTAACGTCGAAATTGTGAATCTGGGTCTGGTCGATTCTGCGGACCGGGCGCGCGATGCGGGTCACCAATTTCGACGAAGCGATGTTGACCTGATTTTCCTCTACGTCACGACCTACGCACTATCATCCACGGTTCTCCCTGTCGTTCGCCGTGCAGGAGTGCCAATCGTTGTCCTCAATCTTGTCCCTGAACCGTCCATCGACTTCGCTGCGTTTAATCACTTGAAAGATCGCACAAAAATGACCGGTGAATGGCTGGCTTATTGTTCGCCTTGTCCCGTGCCCGAAATCGCAAACGTCTTTCTCAGGAACAAGATCCCGTTCCATCAAATCTCCGGTACGCTGGAAGACGACCCGACCTGCTGGAATGAGATTGATGACTGGATCGAAGCAGCCCGCGTGGCCTCGGCTTTAGAGAATTCGCGGATTGGACTGATGGGACACTACTACAACGGGATGCTCGATATTTACTCCGACGTCACGTTACAAATAGCGACTTTTGGCGTTGATATTGAGATCCTCGAAGTCGATGAACTCTCAGCGCTTCGGTTGAGGGCGGCTTCGTCGGACGTTCGGCAACGATTG
>DATHPZ010000038.1:0-7045 GCA_035483355.1 Chthoniobacterales bacterium
GGGAATCGATGCTTTCCATAAGAACGATATCAAAACAGAAGATGGCGCCGTCCAAAACAATAATCGGCACCCGCCATCGCGGGACACAGGCTGGAAACCTGTCACTCTGGAACTGGATTCGATCGATCGACTCTACCTAAAACGGTTACGTGCCTCAGCTCCAACATGGCCCCGGATTGATCGGATTCCTTTGCCGGCGCCGTGGACAGCCGATCGCCTCGCCTGCGCTCCTGGGGCAGACACCGGAAAATTCGTTGCTGAAATTAAGGGCTTCGCCGCGCAGCAAGCCATCCCTCTGTTTCACTTTGAGCGTAAGGAATCCAAAGACCTGCGTGCCCATCAAATGCGCCGGAGACCAAAGAAGGCATCGGCTTTGAAAGCTTGGACAATGGGTTTTTTAGTTGCCAGAATCCACTGATCTTTCCCCCTAAGATCATTAGCCAAGGAAGCTGGCAAGACTCTACGCACGCTTGGAGGCCAGGAGGATGGATCGCTCTTGAGAGGAAATGGTTCTGGGTTAGATTCGAGTCGAATATGAGAATTCGTTCCCCCAAATATGCATTTGTCGCGGCATCTCTCGGAGCCGCGATGTTTCTGGCCGGATCCCCGGGTTCCACCAGAGCTGAGGACAGCAAGTTCGATTGGAAACAAGCTGCGGGCACCAAACTGGTGGTCATGTTGAATAAGCATCCTTACGCAGATGCGATTATCAAGAGGTTACCTGAGTTCAAGGAATTAACCGGCATCGATGTCGACTATACGGAGACCCCGGAGGAAAACTATTTCGATAAATTGACGACCGCCCTGGCCTCGAAAAATGGGAATCCCGATGTGTTCATGACGGGCACCTATCAGCTCTGGGATTACGCCAGTGCAGGTTATATGGAACCCCTGGACGGGTATTTGAATGATCCTTCGCAAACCAATGAGGGGTACGACATCAAAGACATTTTTGAGGGAGTCTTGAGCGGCGGAAAATGGGATCTGGTGCCAGGACACCAGACCGGAACCGGATCGCAATGGGCGCTTCCGCTCGGGTTCGAGACGAACATTCTTGCATACAATAAAAAGTACTTCGACGAGAAGGGCCTCAAGGTACCGAAGACTTTCGACGAACTGTCTACGTTGGCGAAACAGCTGAAAAATTGGAACGGACCTGGATCCTATGGTGTAGCGGTGCGCGGCACTCGGAACTGGGCGACGATTCACCCAGGCTATATGACGACATTTACAAATGCTGGCGCCAAAGATTTTGAAATCAAAGACGGTAAATTGGTTTCTGCGCTCGACCAGCCGTTGGCGATCGAGATCACCAAAAAATGGGCTGAATTGGTCAGGGATGGAGGACCGCCGGCTTGGTCGAACTATACCTGGTACCAGTGCGGCGCGGACTTTGGCGCTGGAAAAGCCGCGATATTATTTGACGCTGATATTCTCGGGTATTTCCAAAACGTCGTTTCGCCGGACGGGAAAAAAGGCTCTGATCAGGCTGGCAACATTGCTTTCGCTCCGCCACCGGTCATGAAAGAGGGTGATCCAGCCGGTGCCAACGAATGGATCTGGCAGATCGCGATCAACAAATCCTCAAAGCAAAAAAAAGCGGCGTGGCTTTTCATGCAATACTTTACCGGAAAAGAACACGGAACCTGGGCAGCGATCAATGCGAGTGTCGTCGATCCGCCTCGCAAATCGGTGTGGGATAACGCGGACTTTAAGGCGGTGATGGAGAAGGCGCCGGGGTATCTCGATACTTTCAATACCATCATTGAACACACCTCGGTGAAATTTACGCCTCAGCCATACTTTGACGAATCGACCACCAACTGGGCGGCCACCCTGCAGAAGATCGTGTTGCAAGGAGCGGACCCGAAATCTGCGATGACCGAGTTGGCAAAGAGTATCACCCGTAACACCTCCAAGCTTAAGTTGGAGGTGCCTGAGAAGAAACCGGGTGCCTAGCGGTAAAATCTCCTGTTTTAGCGTTGGGGCGTTAACCGCGCCCCAGCCCTAAATCGAGGTTGTCCAGTCTCCTTCATGAACGCCAGGACTTGTTAGAGCCAGGAAAAGTATCCGGATGAGCACCACCGTCGTTCTTCCCCCGGAAGGGCCAACCATTGAGCCGGCGCGGACAGAATTATCGAAATCTGCGGCAAAATATGCCAAACGCAAAGCCCTGCGCCCCTATTTGATCCTGACGCCGACGCTGTTGCTGACAATCGGCATTCTGATTCCATTTTTCGCTGCAATTTACCTTTCCTTCACGGACTTCACCCTAAGAAGCTCGGACTATTCCTTTATCGGATTTGACAATTATGTGTCGATGCTGCAGAACCCAGATTTTTGGCATTCGCTCATCGTCACTCTCCAATATGCGTTCCTGTGCACGACGGTTGAGATGCTCCTGGGGATCGGCGTGGCACTTCTGCTCAACGAAGAAAACCCGATCTCCAAATTCCTGCGCATCGTCCTGATTTTTCCTCTGATGATCGCTCCGGTCATCGGTACGCTGATCTGGAAGCTGATGACCAACCCATCGGTTGGCATCCTGCGCACGCCGATGAGCTGGATTGGCCTGGGTGAGTTTAAGTGGGGTGCGTCGCCAGACACTGCGATGTTCTCGCTCGTCCTGATTGACGCGTGGGTTTATACGCCCTTTGTCATTATTCTGGTTTTAGCCGGGCTGCGATCGCTCCCGCGGTCACCATACGAAGCCGCCATGATCGACGGCGGGTCGGCCTGGTTCGTGTTTAAGAATCTAACATTGCCAATGTTGGCGCCAGTATTGCTGATTACCCTGGTCTTCCGCCTGATGCTTTCGCTGCAGGAGTTCAGCATCATCTTTGCTCTCACCGAAGGGGGACCGGGAGATACGACGATGAGTCTCTCGCTGCTCGCTTACAACCGGGGATTTCCATTCTACGGTGTCGCGGAAGCGATTCCGATCATGTTGTTTCTCTGGGCCATTGTATATCTAATCAGCTTCATCTTGATCGGATTCTGGCGCAAAGCTCAGCAGCGCGCTTCGGGCGTCGCTTAAGCCTATGAACGAAAGTGTCTCTTTCTTTGGACTCGTGGGGCGCGTTTCCAAAACGGTGCTGCTCCTGGTCTACGCGCTGTTCGCCCTTTTCCCGCTCCTGTGGATGATCATCATGTCGCTCAAGCCTGACAGCCAGATGTTCACCACCACGTTCATCTTTTCCCCGACGATGGAAAATTACGGCGCGGTCTTTCTGCGATCCGACTATTCACACTTTTTTTTCAACAACCTGATCGTCAGCGTCTCTGCAGTCCTTCTCTCCCTGGTGGTAGGGGTTCCGGCCGCGTATGCCCTGGCCCGGTTTCAATTTAAGCTGAAGGAAGACATTGCCTTTACGATTTTGTCGTTCCGTTTCGCGCCGGAAATCCTGGTGATTTTACCGCTCTTCCTGATTTACCAGAAGACGGGGCTATATGATACCTACTTCGGGTTAATCTGGGTCTACCAGCTGATCACCTTGCCGCTACTGATCTGGATATTGCGTGGCTATTTTGAAGATATTTCACCGGACATCGAAGCGGCGGCCCAACTGGACGGCTACAGTTGGTGGCAGGTATTTCTAAAGGTGTTGCTGCCCTTAGTAAAGCCAGGGCTGGTCGCGGCAGGATTGCTCTGTTTTATCTTCGCCTGGAACGCTTTCACATTCCCTCTGCTGCTTTCGGATGCAAGGGCGCAAACTTCAACTGTCGTCGCACTCCGTTTCCTTGCTTCTGACACCGTCCACTACGGACAGGTCGCCGCGGCTGCGACAATTTCGGCCCTGCCGGAGGTGATTTTGGCTCTTCTGATTCAAAAGCATCTGGTCCGGGGACTCTCGTTCGGCGCCGTCAAAGGGTAAAAGGATATGGCAAGCGTTCAACTCCACGGTCTGACCAAATGGTACGGGAAGCGGCGAGGGATCGAAGACGTTACGCTGGACATTGCCGATCAGGAGTTTATTACGATTTTTGGTCCGGCTGGCGCCGGCAAAACCACGACTCTAAACCTGATCGCCGGAATCGTGGCGCCGAACGGCGGCGGAATCAGAATCGGTGGGCGAGATGTCGATGGCCTCGAACCGGCGGACCGGAACGTCGCGATGGTTTTTGAGAGTTATGCGCTCTATCCGCAGATGACCGTTTTTGAGAACATGGCCTTCCCGCTGCGGAGCCCAAAACACCGCACATCGGCAAGTGACTTGGACGAGAGAGTCAGACGTTACGCCAAGGTGATGAAGATCGACCATCTGCTGGAGCGTTCAATCCAGGCGCTCAGCAATGGGCAGCGTCAGAGGACGGCGCTCGGCCGCGCACTGGTTCGGCAACCCGATCTGTTTTTGCTGGACGAACCGCTGAGTCACCTCGACGCGAAGCTCAGGCACTCCATGCGAGCCGAGCTGAAAGAAATGCGATCCCAACTCGGGACCACGACAGTTTACGTGACGCACGACTACCTGGAAGCGATGAGCCTTGGCGACCGGATCGCCGTGATCAATCAGGGTCGCATCCAACAGGTCGGTACTCCCAAAGAAGTCTATTTCATGCCTGCCTCGGTCGAAGTCGCTCAACTCTTTGGAGATCCAGAGATAAACGTGATCGACGCCAGGGTTAAGTCTAAACCGGGCGGTCTGCGCGGACTCCAGGTTCTGGGAGAAAACGTACCGGTTGGCGTTCCGGCGGATGTGGTGCTGAATGGCGCGGAAACCGTGAAGGTTGGAGTGCGCCCATCGGACATCGACGTCGTAGAAACTAATAGCGCGGCGAACTTCCACGGGCTGGTCTATAGCTTCGAACCGTTGGGAACAAAATCGGTTCTGACGATCGATGCGGTCGATGGCACTCGGATTCGTGCTTTACTCGATGGGCACCGCACGTTCGATGTCGATCGGCGCATTCAATTCAGAATCGATCCCTACTCGCTGGTGTTCTTCGATGTAGAGCGCGGAAGGTTCCTCGCGAAGTCGAAGTTGAAAGGGGAGGAGGCAAGGGATGGCTGAATTAACCCTGCGGGCGCTGACAAAAATTTACAACGCGGGAACCCCGGCAGCGGTGGCGGAGCTGAACCTGGAGATACGAGACGGAGAGTTTATTGCGCTTCTAGGTCCTTCCGGATGCGGCAAATCGACCACGCTCCGAATGGTGGCCGGCCTGGAAACAGTGACCTCGGGCGAAATCGTCATCGGGAAAAAGGTCGTCAACCAAACCCACCCGAAAGATCGCGGCGTAGGTTTGGCCTTCGAAAACTATGCGCTCTATCCGCCGCTCAGGGTGCGGGATAATCTGGCATTCAATCTCAAGGCGCACGGGGTCAGCGGCCAGGAAATCGATAGGCGGGTCGCCGAAATTGCGCAATATCTTCACATCGGGGATTTGCTGGACCTGAAGCCGGCGGCGCTCAGTAGCGGTCAGAAGCAACGCGTAAACATGGCTCGAGCCATGATCCGGCGGCCGGCGGTACTGTTGCTGGATGAACCACTCAGCCATCTCGATGCTCGACTTCGTGTGCAGATGCGGACGGAAATCAAGCGTCTGCACGCAGAGCAGCGATTCACGACGATCATCGTCACGCACGATCAGCTGGAAGCTATGGCGTTGGCGAATCGGATCGCGGTCCTCAATGACGGGAAACTGCAACAGTTCGATACCCCGCTGGAGGTCTTCAATCATCCGGCCAACGAATTTGTGGCCGGCTTTCTCGGCGAACCGCCGATGAATATCTTTGAGGTGACGCTGAACTCCGACAGGCATCTCGTGGTGCCGGGGACAGATTTCGCGCTGCCGCTCAACGACAAGCTTCAACGCTTGCTCGGGAGTCGAGCGCGGACGAAATTAGGGGTTCGTCCTTGGGGCGTCAAAGTCAATTCGACCGCGTCTGGCAGCAGCGTTCCCGGTACCGTTTCCGTGGTGGAAAATCTTGGCGATGAAACGCATGTCGGCGTCCGGTACGGCGAGATTCTACTGATGGCCAGCGTCCCGGTGACTGATCGGTTCAAACCGGGAAGTAAGGTTCAACTTACTTTTAATCAGGATGACTTGAACCTGTTCGATACGGAGACAGGAGATCGGCTTTAAAAACGAATATAGTGGCCCTACAATTAACGAAAAGGAAACTGAAATTATGAGTACACCTGCAATGACACTCTCTGCGACGGATACCCGCTCGAAACCGGCAACTGGCAGTCTGCCAAAAACAATGCGAGCGATCGTCGCCTATGCGCCGGGTGACTACCGGCTGGAGACGGTCCCTGTTCCACGGGCGGGAACCGATGACATCATCGTCAAAGTTGAGGCCTGCGGGATTTGTGCAGGTGACATCAAATCCTACGTCGGTGCCGAATCATTCTGGGGTGGAAACGGTCAGCCTCCTTACATCAAAGCACCGATGATTCCCGGGCATGAATTTGTCGGGCACGTGGTGGAACTCGGCGAGAATGCGGCGCGGAAAGGTGAATTCAAGATCGGCGACCGAGTGATCTCGGAACAGATTGTACCGTGCTGGGAATGTCGCTTCTGCAAACGCGGGGAATACTGGATGTGCGAGAAACATGACGTGTACGGTTTTCAGAATAACGTCAACGGCGGTTTCGCAGAGTACATGCGCTACCCAAAGGAATCGATCAACCATCAAGTTCCTCAGGATCTTCCTCTGGAAAAAGCCATCCTGGTTGAGCCTTTTGCGTGCTCGGCCTGGTGCGTGAAAAGGGCGGATATCCAACTTGATGATTTTGTGGTGTTGGCCGGAGCCGGCACACTCGGGCTCGGAATGGTGGGTTGTGCGCGACTGCGAAATCCGAAAAAGCTCGTCGTTCTGGATACGAGACCTGAACGATTGGAACTGGCAAAGAAGTTCGGTGCCGACATCGTGATGAATCCGTTAGAAGAAGACGTAGTGAAAAAAGTCAAAGAGATGACGGGCGGCTACGGATGCGACATCTACATTGAGGCGACGGGGCACCCGACCGCCGTCGTGCAAGGACTGCAAATGATTCGGAAGCTCGGCCGTTTCGTCGAGTTCAGCGTTTTCTCGCAT
>DATHPZ010000039.1:0-13950 GCA_035483355.1 Chthoniobacterales bacterium
GGCGACCCGGCTTCCCCGAATGCTCGGATTTCAGGCTGCCGGCGCGGCGCCGATCTACTTTGATCGTGTCATCGAACATCCCGAAACCGCCGCATCCGCCATTCGGATCGGAAATCCAGCCAGCTGGAAAATGGCAAATGCGGCCTTTCAACAATCCGGCGGTGCCATTGAAATCGTTACCGACGAAGAAATCTTTGCTGCCCAAAGCTGGTTGGCAGCCAACGAAGGCCTCTTCGTCGAGCCCGCCAGCGCCGCCTCGGTGGCCGGCCTTTTCAAATGCCGGACTCAGACAGTGTGCGGCCCCTGTCCGGTGCCGAATATTCCGGACGACGCCGTGGTCGTCTGCACGCTCACCGGGCACGGCTTGAAAGACACGGCCGCGGTGCTGAATGATCGCGTGAAACCTATATCTGCCCCAGCCGACAAGGCTGCAGTTCTGTCGATTCTGGAAAAAGCAAAATGAGTTTGATCGTGCAAAAGTACGGCGGAACATCCGTCGGAACTCCCGAACGCATCCTGGAGGTGGCTCGGCGTATTCTGCGAACTCAGCGGGCTGGCAACCAGGTAGTCGCTGTCCTGTCAGCTATGTCCGGGGTGACCGATAACCTGATCAAACTCGCACGCCAGGTGGCGCCGCATCCAGCCGAACGAGAAATGGACGTATTGCTCGCCACCGGCGAGCAGACCACGATCGCACTGACCGCGATGGCGATCAACGGCCTGGGCGGGCACGCGATTTCGTTGACGGGCCCTCAGGCTGGGATCGTTACCGATGACGTTCATACCAAAGCCAAAATTGCCAATATTGCCCCTAAACGCATCCACACCTTTCTCGACTCGGGTAACATCGTCATCGTCGCAGGCTTCCAAGGCGAGACTTTGGAAGGCTTGATCACCACGCTTGGTCGCGGCGGCTCGGACCTCACCGCCATCGCGCTCGCTGCTTCGATTAAAGCCGATCTATGCCAGATTTATACCGACGTCGACGGGGTCTACACCTGCGATCCGCGTGTCGTCAAAAACGCTCTAAAAATTCCCGAGATTTCGTACGACGAAATGCTCGAGATGGCTAGTCTCGGATCGAAGGTGATGCAATCTCGTTCGGTGGAGTTCGCCAAAAAATTCGCGGTTATTTTCGAAGTCAGGAGCAGCTTTAACGATCAGCCAGGAACCCTCGTGAAAGAAGAAACAGCCGGCATGGAGAAAGTCGTCATCCGCGGAGTGAGTGTCGACCGCAGACAAGCAAAAGTCACGATCAGCGGCGTACCGGACAAACCCGGTATTGCTTCCCGAATTTTCAATGAGATTGCGGCGATTAACGTGAACGTTGACATGATCGTGCAGAACGTCTCTGCGGCCGGCTCCACCGATATCTCGTTTACCACCCTCGCGGATGAATTGCCGAAAATAGAAAAGCATCTCGGCCCGATCGTCTCGGAAATCGGCGCCAAAGGCTTCGCAGCTCAGGGGGGGATCGCCAAGCTCAGTGTCGTCGGCATCGGTATGCGCTCACATTCTGGTGTCGCTGCTAAAATGTTCGACCTGCTGGGCAAAGCCGGAATCAACATCCAGATGATTACGACTTCCGAAATCAAGATTTCGGTCATCGTCGAAGAAGTAAGTGTCGACGAGGGCGCCAACATTGTCCACGCCGGTTTCGGGCTCGGCCGGACGACGTAGTCATCAACCACCATGTGGAAAGGACGCTTCCAACAAGAAACTGCTCCTGCGGTTCAGCGGTTCACCGAGTCGATCTCGTTTGATTGGCGACTGTACAAGTTCGATATCCAGGGATCGATTGCCCACGCTTCGGCCTTGGCGAGGGCCGCACTGCTCACCGCGGAAGAATTGCAGCAGATCGAGTCAGGCCTCAAGGCCATCGAACAGGAAATCGATGAGGGACGGTTCCCGTTCCGGATCGATTTGGAAGACGTTCATATGAACATCGAGTCGGCGCTGACGTCGCGGATCGGCTCTGCCGGTGCGAAACTGCACACTGCTCGAAGCCGAAACGATCAGGTCGCTCTTGATTTGAGGCTCTATCTTCGGCACGAGACCGACGAAGTCTGCCGCCGGATCCGGACCCTCCAGCGCGCCTTAGTCGGGCTGGCGGGAAAATACCAGAAGACAATTCTGCCCGGGTACACCCATCTTCAACGGGCACAACCAGTCCTTTTCGCGCATCATCTGCTGGCCTACGTTGAAATGCTGGAGCGGGACCGTGAACGCCTTGCGGACGGGCGCAGACGGATCAATCGGATGCCCCTCGGATCCGGGGCGATTGCCGGGTCAACCATCCAACTCGATCGCGAGTACATCGCCGGATTGCTCGATTTTCCAGAGGTGACTCGCAACAGCATGGACGCTGTCAGCGACCGCGACTTCGTTGCCGAGTTTCTCTTCGCCTTGGCGCTCTCGGGTATCCATCTCTCACGTCTCAGTGAGGACTTGATCCTTTTTGCCTCTTCCGAATTCCGGTTCATCAAGATCAGTGACCGTTACACCACCGGATCCAGTTTGATGCCGCAGAAAAAGAACCCGGACGTCTGCGAACTTACCCGCGGCAAAACAGGTCGCTTGGTCGGGAACCTTGTCTCGCTCCTGATCACCCTCAAGGGTCTTCCGATGACCTACAATCGCGATCTGCAGGAAGACAAGGAAGCCCTGTTCGATTCGGTCGATCAGATCAAACTGGTTTTAGAAGTCTACACGGGAATGATCCCTGAGATCGAAGTTGATTCACCGCGAACGCGGGAGGCCGCCAACGATCCCGGCTTGCTCGCGACCGATCTTGCCGATTACCTCGTCCTCCATGGTCTCCCGTTCCGGCAGGCTCATGAAGTGATCGGGAAACTGGTCGCCTATTCCATCGAACAGAATCGGGGGTTTGCTGACTTGAAATTGGAAGAGTTCCGCCAGTTCAGCCAAAACTTCGGACCGGATCTCTTCGCAGTCCTGGATCTTGACCGCGCCATCGACCACCGAACCGCGACCGGCGCGCCTTCGCGGAAAAATGTTGCAGCGGCCTTAGAAGCGTGGAACGCACTCCTTCGTGAACAAACCTGACGACTGGCAAATTCTGGAAATCGATTCCCTCTTCAAGAATCCTTACCTCGAGGTTTTCCACGAGCGAGTCATCCTGCCAGGTGAACTTCGCGTTCGCGATTGGACGGTCGTGCGAAGAAAACAAGCCGTGGTGATTGCGCCCCTGACCAAGGAGGGAAACTTTGTTCTCATTCATCAGGCCAGAATCCCGGTTCGCAAAATCCTTTGGGAGTTTCCCGCAGGCCAAATTGACGATTCCTTGATGCCTGATATGGAGTTGATGCGCGAGACCGCCCTGCGCGAGTTGACCGAAGAGACCGGATACTCCCTGGTCGCGGGAGGGGAACTAACCTATCTGGGGCACTACTATTCATCGCAAGGATTTTGTGACGAGACGCCCCACCTGTTTTTAGCCCGACCTGTCCAACCAACCGGCTTTGGCCATCAACCGGAGGAAAGCGAATCGATCGTGGAAAGCCGGGAATTTAGCTTAAAGGAATTGACTTCCATGATTGCTGAAAGCGTGATCCAGGACGCCAACACGCTCGCCTTGTTCGCACGCCTCTGTGCGAAGCAATTCATCCCATGAAAATTTCGAAGGTTTTCAAATTTCGTGAAGGCGAACAGGGCGAGGCGGTCAAACCTTTCCTGGATCACCTCGAGGACTTGCGCTGGGTCATCATCAAGATGGCCGCCGCGCTCGGCACCGCAATGCTTTTGGCGCTCTGCTTCCGCACCCAACTGGTCCATATCCTGCAAGGCCCGCTCAAGGCGATCGATCCGAGGTTATTAAAATCCCTCGTCTCGTTAGGTGTCGCAGATTCGATGACGATCTCGTTCCAACTCGCCTTCTACGCCGGAATCGTCATCGCGTTTCCGTTCCTGATTTACTTTGCCGGTCAATTTGTTCTCCCGGCGCTCACCCCGCCGGAAAAGAAGGCAATGCTTCCGGCGGTCGGCATCGGGTTCGGTCTTTTCCTCGGCGGTGTCGTCCTCGGATACTACCTCGTTTTGCCCGCAACTCTCCGATTCTTTTTCCGAGACGCTCAATCGCTGGATTGGACGCCCACCTGGACGGTGCGTGACTATTTTTCGTTCGTGACCCAGCTTTGCGTCGGGTTTGGCGCGGCGTTCGAGTTGCCGGTCATCGTCCTGGTGCTCGTTCGGCTCGGAGTTTTATCCGTGGCGCTTCTCCGCCGCACTCGGGCGTACGCGTTTCTCCTGATCTTTGTCGCCGCGGCGTTTTTGGCGCCCACGCCCGATGCGGTTTCGATGGCGATGATGGGCGGACCGATGTACCTGCTGTACGAAATCTGCATTCTTGTTGCCTGGCTGATGGAACGGAAGCGGAAGAAGGAAGCAGACGCGCTCGTGCGCTAGTAGATATGGGCGCTTCGCTCGCGCCTTGAAAAATCCGCCGCGGCGGAACCTCCGGCAAAAGGCATGTTATTTCGGCGACAGGACACTACAATTAGGCCATGGCCAGGATTTACCTCAAGACGTACGGATGCCAAATGAACGAGCGCGACTCTGAGCAGGTGGCTCAGATGCTCATCCAGCGCGGCCATACCATTACGCTCCAAGAGCACGAGGCCGACGTTGTCTTGCTGAATACCTGCAGCGTCCGCGACCTGGCCGAACAAAAGGCCCTGGGAAAAATGGGGATGCTGCGCGCACTCTCCCGCGATCGCCCGATCGTGTACGGTTTTCTTGGTTGTATGGCACAAAGTCGCGGATCGACGCTTCTGGACGAAGTAGCGCACCTGGATCTGGTCGTCGGAACCCAGAAGTTTCATCGAGTCGCGGATTACGTCGAACAAGCGCTCGAACGGAAATTGGCCGCACGCTTTGACGACGTTCGGTTTTCCATTGTGGACGTCGATGAAGAAGAAGATTCCCAAGGCACGATCCGGGACCACGTACTGAGCGACCGGCAGGTGACCGCCTTCGTGTCGATCATGCAGGGATGCAATATGCATTGCACCTTCTGCATTGTCCCATACACCCGCGGCCACGAAAGAAGCCGGCCACTCCAGGAAATCGTCAGCGAGGTCAATGCCCTGGTCGCCAAGGGTGTGAAGGAAGTGACGTTGCTCGGTCAAATCGTGAATCTCTACGGCCGGCATGAATTCGTCAGTGTCGATGGGAAAAGTCCGTTTGTTCAATTGCTCGCAGCCCTCCAGGAAGTCGCCGGGCTTGAGCGTATCCGGTTTACCTCGCCTCATCCGATCGGTTTCCGGAACGATCTGATTGAGTCTTTCGGCCGATTGCCAAAGCTCGTGGAGCATATTCACTTACCGTTGCAGTCCGGTTCCAACCGGATTCTGAAGGCCATGCATCGAACCTACACGGCCGAGAAATTCGTCTCGCTGGTGGATCGAATTCGGTCCGTGAGTCCGAACATTGCGATCACCACGGACATTATCGTTGGTTATCCCGGTGAAACTGACGACGACTATGCCAGGACGCGTGACCTTGCTGACAAGATCGGATTCGATAACGCATTCATCTTCAAATATTCGCAGCGCAAAGATACACCCGCGGCCAAGATGGCGCAGCAGTTACCCGATTCCGTGAAAGAAGCGCGGAATCATGACCTGCTCGAATTGATCAATTCCTGGGCTAAACGCCGCAGCGAACCTTATGTCGGCACAGAGGTCGAGATTTTATGCGAAGGACCCAGCAAAACGAACTCAGCACGTCTCATGGGTAGAACGCGTGGAAACAAGATTGTGGTGTTTGAGGGTGCGCCGCGGCACATCGGTAGGCTGTTGAAAATCCGGATCGATCGTTCGACCGGTTACACATTGTACGGAGAGCCGGTCTCCCAGTAGGCCAAACGTCTCCCGCCTTTCCAGCTTGCGCGTCGTGAATCTTGGGCTATGAACAGCTTCCTACATTCATGGAATATCCTCCTCGCGTTTACGACCTAAGCCTCCACACTGTCGCCCTCATCCTCGGTTTCCTCCTCTTGGCTGGACATATCCTTGCTCTGGTTCGCCCGGAACAGACCAAAGCTTGGCTCGTTCGACTGCCGCGATCCAAGCCTCTCGGAATCGGTCTTCTTGTCGTGGATTCGCTATGGTCATTTTGGCTCGTTTCGAACATGGATCTCGGCGAATTCTCGCAGTACCGGACCTGGCTCCAAATCGGCGTTCCGATCGCGTTCGTCCTAACTCTGGTTTTCGTAGACGAATTTCTCGCCGTGCGCGCTCTCGGGATGTTGGCATTGCTTGCCGCGGAACCAGTGTTGTCGGCGGCTTTTCTCCGGCCCGAATCGGCGCGGTTGTTGCTTGTCGTTCTCGCCTATGTCTGGCTGACCCTGGGACTCTTCTGGGTCGGAATGCCCTATCTTTTGCGGGACCAGATCGACTGGATCACCAGAACCGGCAATCGGTTCCGCGCTCTAACGCTGGCCGGACTCGTCTATGGATTGGTCGTCCTGGTCTGCGCTGTGGCAGTGTTTTGAGGTCAGTGTCAGTGTCAGTGTCAGTGGGAGTGCCCATCGAGATTGGCGGACTGAGCCCGAATAGTGAACGGGAGTTGGTTGCATTGATATGCTGGAATGATCTGTATTCATTTTAAGGTGGACGCAGACCAAAAGAAAACATATTAATATTATGGTATGAATACCAAATCGTATCGAGATCTGGTCGCTTGGCAAAAGGGGATCGACCTTTGTGAATCGATTTATCGTGCCTCCGCCGAATTTCCGAGTCACGAGATGTACGGGCTGGCCAGCCAGATCCGTCGCGCTGCGGTCTCTGTGCCCAGCAACATAGCGGAGGGAGCCGGGCGAATTACGAGAGGAGAATTTGTCCAATCAGTCGGATACGCACGTGGTTCCCTCCTGGAGGTCGAGACGCAGCTAATCGTTGCTGAACGCCTCGGTTATCTGAGCGCCAACGAAACCGAAAGACTTCTCCGAGTCACAAACGAAATCGGAAGAGTCGCCAATGGCTTGATCCGCTCCTTGACACGAATTCCTTCAAGCTAAGCTAAGTCCGCACTGACACTGGCACTGCCAACTATTTCGCCTGTGACCACCCTAAATGCATACAGATCATTCCAGCATCTCAACTTTCCTTCAAAATTCGAGCCAAGTTCGCGAATCTCGATCGGCACTCCCACTGACACTGACACTGGCACTGGCAACTTCCTAGACCTCCAACCTCTTCTCGAACTTCGATAGCACTTTGAACCCTCTGTCAGTGACCACTCCGTCGTCCTCGATCCGGACTCCCCCAACTCCCGGGAAATAAAGTCCCGGCTCGACAGTTAGCACCTGGCCCGTTTTGAAGTTGGTTTTCGCTATCCGCGGTTGCTCGTGAATCTCGAGCCCGATTCCGTGGCCCAGCCCGTGGAAAAAACCGACCCAACGCTCGTTTCGAATTTCTGCCGGGTAGCCTTTCTCTTTGAAATACTCGGACACTTCCTTCTGCAGGGCTGCGCCCGAATCGCCCGCCCGAATATTCTGCAAGGCGAACTTCTGCGCGTCCAATACGGTCGACCAAAGCGCGCGTTGAGCCTCATTGGCTTTGCCTCTGACCACTGTCCTGGTCAGGTCGCCATAGTAACCTGAGCGCCCATCTTTCGGAAAAACGTCCAGGATGATGAGCGAATCTGCCTTCAGCGGGCCGCTTCCCAGATCGTGGGGATCACAAGCCTGTTCGCCACCCGCCACGATCGTGTTGGTCGGCGTCCCGCCCGCGTGCAGAATTGCGCTATCGATTTCTGCCCGCAGCCTCTCGGAGGTTAACGCCGCTCCCCCCCAAACGAGCCGCTTCCCGGATTTGATTTCGGCCGCCTGCAGGACCTCTATCCCTCGAGCCAATCCGACCTCGGTAATTCGAATGGCGCGCCGAATCAATCGCAGTTCCTCTTCAGTTTTGAATTCGCGGTCTCTCCAGAACAAGCCCGCTATTGGAACCACCTTCACTCCCTCCCTGGCTAGTCTGTCCGCCAAACCAATGGGAAAATTGTAGGGAACCGCTGCTTTCCGGACGCGACGCTCCCGCAAAAAGTAACCGATCGTTCTCTCGATCGGTGGTTTGCCTTTACGCCCCTTTCCCAATAAACGCTCAATGCTCGACAACGCGATGATCTCATCGACCTTCGCCTCTTTTTTGCCTCGATCGATTTCGAGATCGCTTAGCAAGACTGTTGTTTTGCCGTTCTGCCGCAAGAACAAGACCGGGTCCGGAACAGAAAATTTTGTCGCGTAGAGTAAATCGGCGGATTCTTCGCTCGAGGCGAAGATTAGTCGCGGAAGGCGATCATTGACCATAGTTAAAAAGGGAAGCCGAAGAAGGCGCAAATTCAAGAAGGTAGAAGAGCAACGCTCGGAACGGCCTCAGCCTCTCAGGCGAAACTGCTCCGCCAACTCCAAAAACGGCTGTAGCGAATCGGGATTGCTCATCGCCTCGCGGCTAACCGACTTCGAGAGTTCGATTCCCTGAAAGATGCGTTTCACCGGCACCTCCAATTTTTTCCCGTTCAGCGTCAGCGGAATTTCCGGAACCTGGTAGATGCCGTCGGGCAAGTACCGCGGGGACAACTCCGTTTTGATTCGCTCGCGAATTCGATTGGCCAGGTCATCATCGAATGCCACCGCTTCCTGCAACACGATAAACAGGAGCAGCTTCCCGGGTGTTTCTTTTCCGCGGGGACCCAACCCGGTCGTGTCGATCACCAGCGAGCCGAGGATTTCAGGGAGGGATTCAATGACCTGGTAAAATTCGCTGGTGCCCATTCGCACCCCACCGCGATTTAGCGTTGAATCGGAGCGGCCGTAAATAACGCATTGCCCGCTCTCCGGGTCGATCTCGATCCAATCCCCGTGGCGCCAAACGCCGGAATAATGTTCGAAATACGCCTGACGGAGCCGGGAACCGTCCGGATCATTCCAGAAACAGACCGGCATACAGGGCATTGGCGAAGTCAGCACAAGTTCGCCCACCTGATCCCAGACTGCCTTGCCGCTAATGTCCCAGGCTTCGATCGGTGCGCCCAAACCCCGGCACTGTAACTTTCCCGCGTAGACAGGAAGCCAGGGATGCGAAAGAACGAAGGCCGTGCAAACGTCGGTGCCACCACTCACTGAACCGAGCCAGACACCTGGCTTAACCTGATCGTACACCCAATGGAAACCGTCGTCCGGCAACGGTGCGCCAGTCGACCCGATCGTTCGCAGCGACTGGAGACGATACTCTTTTCGCGGCTCAATGTTCTCTTTTTGACAAGCCAGCAGGAAAGGCGCGCTGGTGCCGAAATAATTGATTTCTTCCCTTTCAACCAAGCTCCAGAGCACACGTAAATCGGGATACTTCGGGCTGCCGTCGTAGAGGACAGGCGTGGCGCCAAGCGCCAGTCCGGAGACCAGAAAATTCCACATCATCCAACCGGCTGTGGTGTACCAGAAGAATTTGTCGGCAGGACGAAGATCCAAGTGCAGCGACAATGCTTTCAGGTGTTCGAGAAGAATGCCCCCATGTCCGTGGACGATCGGTTTGGGCACGCCGGTCGTCCCCGAAGAATAGAGAATCCAAAGCGGATGATCGAACGGGACTGGATGAAAACGCAGCGGCGCGCCAGACTGTCGCTGCGCGATCAAATCGGACCAGCGAGATATTGAAATTTCAGGTCCGAACTCCAGGATCTGTTCGTGCGAGGCCTGTTCCACGATGATCACGTGACCGAGTGTCGGTAGAGCCGCCACAATTTGGGCCAACGCCGCCCCTCGTTCGTAGCTCTTTCCTCCGTACTGATAACCGGCAATCGCGACGAGCACTTTCGGTGCGATCTGAGAAAGGCGGTCAACCACGCCGTGGCTGGAAAGTTCCGGCGGACAATTGGACCAGATCGCGCCAAGGCTGGCTGCGGCGAGAAAGGCAATCAAGGTCTCGAGCCGGTTGGGAAGATAACCTGCCACGCGGTCTCCACATTGCACGCCAAAACGTTGCAGCGCGAATGCGACTTGCTCTACCCGCGTGACTAGTTCTGCCCGGGTCAAAATCTGACGGTTGCCAGCGACTCCCGGTTCGGCACAGAACAGGACCGCCGGCCGGTTGTCCGAATCGCCAATTTTACTGGAACCGAATCGAAGCAGATGCTCGGCATAATTGAGCGTCCCGCCAGGAAACCATTTCGCGCGAATGGGATCGTCGTCTCGCCGCAGCACTCGCTCCGCAGGCGTATAAAATCGGACATCATAGAATTCGGCGATCGCGCTCCAAAAGCCCTCCAGATCTCGCACAGACCAATCGTAGAAAGCGCGATGATCTCTGAGATCCAAAGATCGTTTCTCTCGCAACCATTCACCGAATCGCGCCAAGTTACTATCCCTGATCTGGTCGGGATGCGGCCGCCAGAGGGGTTCTGCGGTGAGAGGAACGGAATCCATTGCTCGTCTTGATTGGGTAAATACTCCCAGTGTGAGACGTTAGGTCGCCTAAGCGAGGAGCGCAATCCCCAGATCTATTTGCATTTCCGCAGAGGCCAATTGGGGATTCGCCGGTGGAGCTGCCGAACCTAGACTCAGACCCAGAATAGAATCTGGTTGATCTTCTGCTGGACGATGAAGATCTACCGAGAGAGGTATCTACCATGAGCGATCTGCCGGAATACGTGGCCAGGAATCGCGCCCATTGGGACGAGCTACTAGCGCCGAGCTTCGTGGAGGCTGGTGAACGTGGCTGGGCACGCGACGCACCGGCCTGGGGCATCTGGCATGTCCCAGAGGCGGAGGTCCAGATTTTTCCCGAAGACTTGGCCGGCAAGGATGCTATCGAACTGGGATGTGGCACCGCCTATATTTCCGCGTGGCTGGCGCGGCGCGGAGCCCGCGTCGCAGGAGTCGACAACTCTGAGATTCAGCTTCGCACGGCGCGCCGCCTGCAGCTGCAATACGGCCTTCATTTTCCGCTGATCCACGGCAACGCCGAATCGATCGCCTACCCCGACGCGAGCTTCCACTTCGCAATTTCTGAATATGGCGCATGCCTTTGGGCGGATCCCCGCCTCTGGGTCCCGGAAGCCGCGCGACTGTTGCGATCCGGCGGTCAACTGGTTTTCCTGACCAATTCATTCCTGCTGGCGCTCTGCGTGCCGGATGAGGATGGCGTGCCTGCGACCGATCGGCTGTTGCGCCCGGCCTTCGGGATGCACCGCGTGGAATATCCGAATGACCCGGGCGTCGAGTTTCATCTGTCTCACGGCGACTGGATACGGCTGCTGCGGCGATCGGGTTTTGAGATCGAGGACCTGATTGAGCTACGCCCCCACCCCGGAGCGACAACGCGCAATCTGTTCGTCACACCCGAGTGGGCGCGACAATGGCCCAGCGAAGAGGTCTGGAAAGTGCGCAAGAAGCGCTGATCTCAGCCATCTGTCCTGCACCGGGACTTGAAGCGACTCTCCCAACATTGGTCTTGAGCGCCGGACCAGGATGGATTTCGGCCTTGCGTTCCAACACGCCGGTCTTACGGCCAGAAGGGCCAAGAAAGCTTAGCCCAGCCCAGGGTTTGTTTGGGGTAGTGCCGTATATCCTGCCCAATGGGTTGCGAAGCCCGGGGTTTACCTCGTAGGCGCTTCGAAGATAAGGGCTGATTCGGATGGTCTTTTGCCCCCGCACCGGTCTGCAGCCTTACCTGGACCAGCTCGCAGAGGCTGCAGGACTCAGCCCGGCGTTTCGACGCCGGGAGCATCCAAACCCGTTCTCAATTTTTGGCGCCCCGTCGGGCCGTAAAACCAGCGCTAAACAGATACAAACCCTGGGCTGGGCCAAGTTTCCGTGGCCCGTTGGGAAAACGCCGGGCTAAAATAACCGCAAAACCATTGCACGGCATCTCGGCAGCCTGTCAATGTCGTAATAAAATGCTATTTCCATAAAATGTATTGTTTTATTCATCCTTCATAGACAGAATAATTCTGGATGTGGCGGTCACTTAATGCCCGGTTGCGGCCGGTTTTCATGAGCGATCCCGGAAAAAAGGGGATCGGGGACCAACTCAGGGAAAAGATTTCGGAGGCTCCGGGCTTTTCCGAAGCAAGCGCGACAAGCGGACCGCCGCTTGAAACCAAATCAGCTGGATTCGTCGGAAGGACTAAATGCATACGCCGAGGATAATTGAAATTTCTGGGTCAGTCGATAACCGCAGACCCGCCCACGATCGATGGAAGACGATTGTCACACTGGCGCAGGCGAGCCCTGGTTACCTATTGCGGACGCTGCGCGATGACGTGTTGGTGCTGTGTGCCGTCGTACTCCTCGGCACAGTCGCGGCTCATGCACAGGACGCGACCTGGCTCGCTGCCCCAGCGACCGGCGACTGGAACACCGGGACTAATTGGACGGGGGCCGCGGTGCCGACGGGTACCGCCACCTTCGATGCGTCGAGTACGACCACCGTCATTTTCTCAAGTCCAAGCACCTCGGTTGGCGCCCTTTTGTTCAATGCCGCAGCGCCGACCTATTCCTTTAATCTTTCAGGGAGTTCTTTAGCGATCACGGGCGCCGGTATTACCAATAATTCCTCGAACAGCCCCATTTTCACTGTTTCCAGCGTGGCCCTCCCTTTGGCTGTCTTGAGCATCCACGGAACCGCCGCCAATGCCACGATCATCAACAACAATCTCGGAGAAACGGATTTCGTCGGATTCACCACGGCCGGCACCGCCAATATCACGACGAACAGTGGCGGTGTCACGGCATTTGAGGGGCAAAGCACTGGCGGCACCGCCACCATCACCACTAACAATGGCGGCTTAACGGTCTTCGAGAACACCCCCCCGGACGGAGGCGGCCAAGCCCGCTTGATCACTGCCGCCGGTGGAATCGTCGACATTTCTCTCGTGATGCTAAGTGGAATGACGGCCGGATCAATAGAGGGCGCAGGCACATACCGACTAGGCTCAAAGACGCTCACCGTCGGCGGGAACAACCTCAGTACCGAAGTCAGCGGAACCATCGTGGACGGTGGATTTTCCAATGCCACAGGCGGCTCATTGATCAAAGTCGGCACGGGAACGCTGACGCTGAGCGGGCTCAATACCTACAGTGGAGGTACGACAGTATCGGGGGGCATGCTCAGCGTGGCTATTGATGCGAACCTTGGGGCCTCGAGCGGGGGCATCACGCTAGCGGGCGGCGAATTGCTGACGACTGCGGATGGGTTCAGCACGGCGCGGGCAATCGACGTTAGCCCAAGCCTCGGCCTGAACATTCTGGCGGCTACAAGCGGCACAACGGCGACGTACACGGGTGTCCTTTCAGACACTGGTGCCCTGGTGGTCGGCGACGGCACCAATACAGGCACCATAGTCTTCACGGGCAATAACACTTACAGCGGCGGAACGACCATCAATGGGGTAACCCTGCAGATTGGCAATGGTGGAACCATTGGCACTATTGTGGGAACGGTCACGGACAACGGCCACCTCGCCTTTAACCGCAGCGATGTCGTCACGCTCCCCAGCAATATTTCAGGCGCGGGCAGTCTGACCCAGATCGGCACCGGAACACTAATCCTGACCGGCGCGAACACCTATGCCGGCGGCACCACCATCACGCAGGGCACCCTACAGATCGGCAACGCAGGAACGATCGGCAGCATCGTTGGAGACGTGGTTGACAATGCCAATCTCGCATTCAGCCACAGCGATGATATAACCTTCTCAGGCCTTGTCTCAGGCACGGGTACCCTCACCCAGATCGGCCCTGGCACGCTGACGCTGACTAACCTCACTAACAGCTACAGTGGAGGGACATTCGCCTTGGGCGGCACTTTAAGCGTAGCTAACGACGCAGAGCTCGGTTTAAGCACGGGTGGAATTACGCTGCAGGGCGGTGAGCTGCTGACGACGACGGACGGTTTTACGACCGCGCGAACTGTCGACGTTAATCCC
>DATHPZ010000040.1:0-10287 GCA_035483355.1 Chthoniobacterales bacterium
GATGGCAGCCCAAATCAGTCCTCTTAAAACCGTTTTCCCAGCCCCCGCTCCCCTTCCCTCGGAGGTTCCGGTGCCGCTGGAGAAGATGCGCATTCTCTTAGCGGACGATAACGCCACTAACCGGAAAGTTGGTTTGGGCCAGCTACACATGCTTGGTTACGCTGCGCAAGCGGTGGCAAATGGGTTGGAGGCAGTGAGAGCCCTGGAGCAAGGTTCCTACGACATTATCCTGATGGATTGTCAAATGCCGGAGTTGGACGGCTACGAAGCTACACAAACGATCCGCAGGCGGGAACAAACACTGGATGAAGGTTGTCCCTGGAAAGTGCCGGTTCACATCATCGCGATGACGGCTCACGCCATGCAGGGCGAGCGGGAAAAGTGTCTGGCGGCGGGAATGGACGACTACCTGACTAAACCGGTTCGGCCTTCCGACCTTAAAGCCGTACTGGAAAGGTCCAAAGCAGCAAGAACGAATGCCTGAAAAACAGATAGGTCGTCAGTCAGGCCAGGTCACTTCGCAGTTAGATTGGAGTGCAACGGCCTCCCCTAACCGAAGAGACGCCCCCGCTGCTTCAGCCAGATAGGCTGTTCGCAGCCCGTCGATCGCATTCACCGGGGGCGGCGTGCCCGCACCCGCACCGCTAAGAAATGTTTCGATTTCCGTGCGGTAGCTGTAACCGTAACGATCCATATAGAACGTGAAGACACGATCCGGCGCCCCGAAACTGGTGCTTGAATATCGCTGCACGGCAGTGGCCCTCGGATTGTCCGAGATGACCATGCCAGCGGAGCCGAAAGCCTCGATCCGTTGATCGTATCCATAAACTGCCCGACGTGAATTGAAGATGACCGCCTGTTTGCCGCTCGCCGTGACCATGGTCACACAAGCCGTGTCGATATCGCCGAGTTTACCGATCTGAGGGTCGACCAGGCAACTGCCACGGCTATAAATGCTGACGGGCTCTTCGCCAAGTATCCATCGGGCCATGTCAAAGTCGTGGATCATCATATCTCGAAAGAGCCCACCTGATTTCGGGATGTACTCGAGCGGCGGCGGAGCGGGATCGCGACTCGTGATCGTCAATTGCTCAAGGTTGCCGATTTCACCTGCATCGACAGCCTTCTTAAGCGCAGCATGCCCCGGATCAAAACGCCGATTGAAGGCCAGCATTACATTGCTTGCCCGGTCGCCCAGGGAATTAATGCACCGCTGCGCGTCCGACAGGTTCGGCGCCAGCGGTTTTTCACACATGACAGCCTTTCCCGCCTTAACCGCCTGGATTATAAGGTCGACATGCGTGTCCGACGATGTCGCCACCAGAACGGCATCGACGGCCGGATGGTGCAAGGCCTCTTCCGCGCTGCGCGCCACTGATGCGCCGGTATCGGCCGCCAGAGACCTGGCTGCCGACTCGACGACGTCATAAACCATGACGAGTGTTCCTCCGGCTGCGGGAATGGCCTTCGCGTGGACTCGTGCCATACGACCTGCGCCCATTAATGCGATTCCGATCATGATCCGTCTCCGTTCAATGATATGTGTTTCGGGACGGGACCCCAGCTCAGCTTCCAGCAGGAGCCCCAAACCACGCGCCAAAAGGCGCAATTAAGACCGTATCCAGTTCGAGTCGAGTAGTTTCAAAGCCATGGCCATCGATCGTACGCCATGGGCCCGAGACCGGCTGGGCGACATTCCGGTTGGAAAAATTGAACAAACAGAGGATCCGCTCGCCGTCCCCTCTTCGCTCAAAGGCCAGGATCGGCTCACTGGCTTGAACCAGTGCGAGATCACCTATCACGAGCGAAAGATGCCGTTTTCGCCATGCGACAAACCTCCTGAACATCTGCAGAACGGAATGCGGATCTTTTTCCTGTTCATCGACGGCAAAAGCCAAATGCTCTAGCGGCACCGGCAACCACGGCCTGGAGATGCTGAAACCGCCATTCGGTAACCCGGAAGACCACGGCATGGGCGTTCGACACCCATCACGACCCTTGAAATCAGGCCAGAACTCGATGCCAAATGGATCTTGCAGGTCCTCAAAAGCGACATCAGCCTCGGTCAGCCCAAGCTCCTCTCCTTGATAGACGCATGCACCGCCCCTGAACGACAAAAGCGCGGCGAGGAGTAACTTGGCCAATGCGCGCTGGTCTCCCTGGAGTTCGGAATCCCGCCCGGCTCGGGTGACAACCCGGAGGTTATCGTGGTTGCTCATCGCCCAGGTGGTCCATCCTCCGAGTAAAACCGCCTCTGTCTTGGCGATGACCTCGCTGAGCGAAGCGGCGTTGAAGGCTCGTTGCATGAGCTCAAAATTGTAGCAACTGTGGAGATGTTCTCCCGTGCGGGTGTATTTGGCGCTGACGCTGATCATCTCGACATCTGCAACCTCACCGATGAGATATCGGTCGTCATACTGGTTGACAATCGCGCGAAGTTCTCCCAGCAGCTCAAGAGTGCGCGCCTGATCGCGGGTATAGACCAAGTCCTGCCAATAGAACGGATTATTCGCCGTTGGGAGCGATAAGGTAACGCTTGGATCCGGATGCAGAGGAGGATTATCTCGCAGTTCAGGGTCATGCGTTAGTGTCGTGATGGCATCCAGACGTAATCCGTCTACTCCGGCGTCCAGCCAGAAACGAACTTCTCCAAACATGGCGTCGACGACTTCCTGGTGGTGCCAGTTTAGATTCGGTTGGCCGCGCAAATAATGGTGAAGATAATATTGTTTTCGACGTGCATCCCATTGCCACGCCGAGCCGCCGAAAATAGAGAGCCAATTATTCGGAGGGGTCCCATCTGCCTTGGGGTCGGCCCAGATATACCAATCCGACTTCGGATTTGTCCGGCTCTGGCAGCTCTCCTGAAACCAAAGGTGCTGATCCGAGGTATGCCCCAGAACCATGTCGATGATGATCTTCAGGCCTCTTTCGTGAGCCGCCAAAAGCAATGAATTGAAATCGGAGTTTGTACCAAAAATCGGATCCACCAGGCGGTAGTCAGCGACATCGTAGCCAAAATCCCGCATCGGCGATTTAAAAAACGGAGAGATCCAAATTGCATCAACACCTAAATTGGAGATGTAGTCGAGCTTCCGGGTAATACCGGCCAGATCGCCGGTACCATCTTCGTTCGAATCGAAAAAGCTACGAGGGTAGATTTGGTAGATGATTGCTCCACGCCACCATTCGGATTTCATAAGGGGGGTTGTTGCGGCGCTCAAAATGTCGATCGTTCGCCATCGGGTTGTATGTCTCACGCGAACCGCTTGTCAAGAAACTCCAATTCTTCCCTGCAGTCCATTGACTCACCTTGGATTGGAAGAAATCGAATTTCGGTGCCTCCGCGATCGCTCCATTTTAGGTTGCGTTGCGAACCATCGGCAACGTACTATTAAGCTGTGTTTTTAACGTCGCATGCCTGGCACTTCCGAGAGACCTGAGTTGTTCGTGGCTATGCAACCTGTGCCAGAAGCCCGCTCCTGGGCCGAAAAAGTCGCCTCACGCCTCTGGATGCTCCAGACCAGCTTCGCGGACGATCCCCCAAGCGCCCGCCACGAATACCTGGTCGAGGAGATCGAACGCTCCATCAAAGACGTCGGCGAGAGCAGGCGTTCGGAATATCTCTCTGCGCTGATGGAGCGTTTTCCAGGTCCGGAACGGATCGACGCTCCCTATTTCAAGCCACCGGAAGTTGAAACGGTTGAGAGAAGCCCTCAGGAGGTAGCGGACGAGTTAATTGCTCGGTTACCCGAATTTTCCAATGAAGCGAAAGCGGTGCTGGCTCAGAAACTTCAAGCCTTGGGACTTTTTGTGTCGCAGAGCAGAGGCCTCGAATTGCCGTTGGAACTTTTGGGTAAACTGGGGATGACACCCAAGGAAACGGTGGACGAAGAGCGCGTGATCAAGCTGTTCACGGCTTTGCTCGAGATGGTGGTCACGCTTGACCATCTGATCTGGAACGTCTGGAAGAACGTCGCGCCGAAATCAAGTGTGCGGCGCGAGCAGGTCAGCGATAATCCGCGGCGGACAATCGGGCGCTACCTCTCTGGCGATCGCGAGGTAGCCACTCTGCAAATTACCCAGATGCTTGACAAAACTCGCCAATTGACCGCCGGTTTGCTCTCCGCCATTGGCCCCGCCGGAGAGATATTTGCGCGGAAACATCTCGAAAAATTTGCACCGGAAAAGATTCGGGCCGGCGTCGAATCGAAGTCTCCCGGGTTCATCTCGAACGTTGAGCTGAAATGCTGGCGCCGTTATGTCGAGTTGGCCGCTGACCTAAGCGGGCAGGCCGTCGAAATGCAGATTGTCGATGGCATCGTAGCCTATACAGAGGAGTTGATTTCTAGATCGGAAATCCGAGGGCGTTGATCCCGGTTGGTGTGCCGAACCCGGCGAGAGGCCGAAATTTTATGCAAGTACATTGGCATGAAGGATTGTTTTTGTTGCCGCATCACCTGCAACGAATCCAGCGAAGCATTCTTGAAACCTCCTCTTTCGAGCGGCGTCTTAAATGGG
This sequence comes from Chthoniobacterales bacterium, assembly GCA_035483355.1. GTDB lineage: Bacteria > Verrucomicrobiota > Verrucomicrobiia > Chthoniobacterales > JAFAMB01 > JAFAMB01. Next base: position 4,522 of record DATHPZ010000040.1, read on the forward strand.
CTTATCCCTACGGCTTGATCGACGCACGTCTCTCAAATGATGATTTGGAAAACATGCGTCTGCGGTTCGACCGGCTCCATGCGATCATGCCGAGCGGCCAGGAAATACTTTTCCCGCAGGAAGCCGAATTGCCTGCCATGGACATTAAACAGGCATTCGAATCGCGAGGCCGATTCACCGTTTATCTCGGCGTGCCGCTCTGGTTTGCCGCACGCGCCAATTGCGTAAACCCGGGCCAGACAGCCGATCCGCGGGCAAAGATTCTCTACCGCATCGCAGAAACGGAAGTAGCCGATGAGAACACCGGAGAAAATTTTAAAACCGTTCTCCACCGAAGAGTCAACGCACGGCTTTTATTGGAAAATGAGGATCGTTCGGACTTGGAAGTGATCCCTCTTCTGCGAGTCACCAGGGCCGCAGGCGACGAGGTCGGCCTGCCTAGGCGCGATCCGGAATTTGTCGGTCCGTGCCTCTTATTGAACGGTTCGGCAACGCTGCGCGAACTAGTTCGCGACTTGAGCAGCCAGGTGCTGGGCAGCCGGCAGGAACTTGTCCTCCAGATTACGCGCGGGGGATTCAGCATCGACACCATGCGGGGCCTCCAGTTCGAACAGATCATGCGCTTGCGAACACTCAATCGTTTCGGGCCCAGACTGGAAGCGCTCGTTGATGCCCCTAACCTTGCCCCATTCGATATTTACCTCGAACTGCGGGAAATTCTGGGCGAATTAGCGGCGCTTCATCCGGACCGCGATCTCTATGATTCCGCTCCCTACCAGCACGACAATCCATATCCATGCTTTAGCGAATTGACCGCGAAGATTCGTGAATTGCTGAGGGGAAGCGTCGCACCGAGCTTCCTGAAGGTGCCGTTCGTTAAGGCCAACGGGCTCCTCAAGGCCGCTCTGACAGATGATCATTTCCTCAGGCCAAGCGATTACTTTCTCGGAATAAGAACGAAAGAAGATCCACGCTCGCTCGCGCACCTTGTCGAAGACGCCGACCGATTCAAGCTGATGCCAGAAAGCATGGCCGGACGCGCCATTCGTGGCGTGATCCTGAAAGAGGAACGGTTTCCGCCGCTCGAACTCCCTGCGCAATCAAACCTTTATTATTTTCGCCTGCTCCGCGGAGAAAGCGCCCGCAGCTGGCAACAAATCCAGAGCGAAAAATCCGCCGTCGTCCGGTGGACCGGAAACGAATCGGCGGACTACGATCTGATTTTGTACATGACGCTGCCGAAATCGGAAACCTAGTTTATGAATCCGCTCGAACTCTGCGAACCGATCTTCACCAGGATTTGCATCCTCAATCGCTTGGGCCGCCAACAGGGAGGGCTACTCAGCTACGATCAGCTGCGATTGGAAATTGAGCAACTCTTCGCAGAGGTGCGCAATTCTGCCGAAACTGACCCGACCTTGAGAATGCATTGGCAAAAACTGGAACAGCCGATGATCTTTTTCGTGGACTCAATGATTTCGGAGAGCGGGCTGGCCGTGGCCGCCACCTGGAACCGAAGCCGTCTTGCTTACGACAGAAAAGAACTCGCTGGGGACGAAAAATTTTTCGATCTGCTCGATGAAACATTGAACGACCCCAGCGATGAAGCGAGTCAGCGTCTTCTGGTGTTTTACACCTGCCTCGGTCTGGGATTCACAGGCTGGTACACCGGTCAACCTGAATACCTGCGAGGCAAGATGCTGGACATCAGCCAGCGTATCCGGACGGCGATGGAAACGGACAAAACAGTCCGGATCTGCCCGGAATCATACCTGAACGTCGATACCCGAGACCTAGTGCAACCGCCCGCCTCCAAGCTTGGAGGAATCGCGATCGTTTTTGCCGGGCTCTGTCTGATCGTCGTGATCGTCGAGGCCTACCTGTTTCACGCGGCGTCGCTCTCGTTGACAGATTCTCTAACCGCGATCGGCGCTCAGGAGATTTCCAAGTGAACGCTTGATGCTGACCACTGTGTGAAAGAGTTAGCCTATCTTTATAATGCGTTTGCCAGCCTGGCCCTCTGGGTCAAGCTGTTGATTTTTTTTCTGATCGCTGCGGTCATCCTTGCCGCCTACTACATTTTCGGACTCCAGACCGCACTTCTGGTGGCGATTGGTATCGCGGCGTTGGTCCTGGTTTTCGCATTCTATCTTTTGATTGTTTTCTGGGTGCGTCGCCGCCGGGCCGCCAAAATGCGGGGCGAAATTGCCGGAACGGGCGCCAATAGCGGAATCACCGACGCCGCGGCGCGCGGCAGACTGGAGGATCTCCGTCGCAACTTCGCCAAAGGAATCGAGAAGTTTGAGTCAGCGGGCAAGGATTTTTACGGATTGCCCTGGTACGTGATTGTCGGGGAGCCTGGTTCGGGCAAGACCGAAGCAATCCGTCACTCGCAAGCAGGCTTTCCGCCGGGGTTGCAGGACGAATTCCAGGGAGTCGGCGGCACCATCAACATGAATTGGTGGTTCACCAATTACGCGGTCATTCTCGACACCGCCGGAAGACTGATTTTCGAGGAGGTGGAACCAGGCGCAACCAGCGAATGGCGGGAGTTCCTCGGCCTTCTGAAGAAGCATCGTAACAATTGCCCTGTCAACGGACTGCTGCTGACGATCCCGGTGGAAAGTCTGGTCCAGGATTCTCCCGCAGAAATGGAGCGCAAAGCCGCCAAGATCGCGCGCCAGCTTGACGTGATTCAGCGGGAACTTGACGTTCGTTTTCCGGTCTTCGTCCTAGTGACCAAGTGCGATCTGATCCACGGTTTTCGCGAATATTTCGACTCGCTCGATGATCCTCGCGCCCAGCAACAAATGCTCGGATGGTCGAATCCGGCACCACTGGATGCCCCGTTTCGGCCCGAGCTTTTGGAAGAGCATTTGCGAACGATCGCGCAACGTCTCCGCAGAAGGAGGCTTGGTCTGTTGCTTGACCCGGTCCCGGTCGAATCCGGCGGCCGGCGTACCGACGAAGTCGATCGGCTATATGATTATCCCCAAAGCCTGAGCGCGCTTGCGCCGCGGCTGCGGCGTTATCTAGAGACTATCTTTGTCGCCGGAGAGTGGACGTCGCGGCCATTGTTTCTGCGCGGAATTTATTTCACGTCGTCCATGCGGGAAGGTTCTGCGCTGGATGAAGAACTTGCCCAGGTCATGGGTCTACCTGTCGACCAACTGCCGGCGGGACGTGCCTGGGAACGAGATCACTCCTATTTTTTAAGGGATCTGTTTCTGGACAAAGTCTTCCGGGAAGACGGCCTCGTCACTCGTGCCAGCAACACCGATCGGCTGTTGCTCTACCGTAAACTGCTGCTTTTTGGCACCGGGGTCCTCGGTTTGACGGCCCTTCTGTTATTCGGAATTTTCGGTTATCGCTCCCTTCAGGAGAGCATTGTCGCCCAAAGCGGGTTCTGGGCACGTGCCAGAGAGGGCTGGCGAGGAAAAACGTGGCAGCCGATCGTGGTGCCCGATCCCTCAGGAGCCGCGCTTTTTCAGTACCGCGGCGACCTGCCCGTCGGTCCCGGTCTCACACCAGAAACACGAGCCGATTTTCATTTCGAGAAACTATCGATCGCAGACTTTCATGAAGCGATTCGCGAACTCGCTGCCAAACCCCTCGAGATTCCTTTAGTCTTCAGTTTGTTCGCGCATTCCGGCACCGACCCCGATCGAGGACGGCAGCATGCACAGCGAATTCTCTTTGAGGACAGCGTGGTCAAGCCGCTCCTGGACGCAACCCGCCAGAAGATGAGCGAAGCAAACCCGCTGCTCCCGGCGCACGGTAAACCGGATCCCAGACCAGCCGACCGAGTCAGCACTCTGGAAGCAAAAGCGCTGGCCGCTCTCGTGCGCGTGGAAATAGCGGTGCGCCGCAACCTCGGCCAACCGGCCGAGGGTGCACCCGGACCTAACTTTCTCACACCGTTGCTGGAGTATGTCGCAGACAGGCCGAACGAGCCGAGACTTGTCGATATCATGAATTGGACCTACACCGACAACCCCGACGGACAGGGAAAATGGCCCGTCGCCTGGGCCAGCGGCGGTTCAACCTTGGCGGAGAATACGGCAATCAGGGTTGGCTTGGATCACCTCATCGCGGGTGCGCGAAATCGAATTCAGAGCCGGGCGGCAAATCTTCAAATGCTCGTGCAACTGGCCGGCATCGCGCGCCAGTACCAGGCCACCGAAACCGACCTCTCCACCAAGGCAGGCATCAAAGATGACCCGACCACCAGCGATCGCGAAATCGCGATCATGTTCGATAAGGTCAACACGATCAAAATCGCTCTGGAAGAAAAGCTCGCCGCGCTCAGGCGAGCAGGCGTGTTCGAAGACGGCCCTGAAACCCTCTTCGCCGGTTATCAGAACCTGACCGCGGGAAACGAATCGCTCTTCGGACAAATCGCCTCGATCCAGGCGGATATAGAAAAAGTCCTTCCCACGGCCCCCAACCCAAACGGAAATGCGCTATCCAAAATCCTGGAAGCGCTGCCACGCGATGACAACAAATACGCTCTGCTCCGGGAGATCAAAGCGAAACTGGCAGACATTTCTGAGCTGCTGAAAACCCAGATCACGGGGGCCATCAGTCAACCCCAATTGGAAGAGTTCAAAACTCTTGATGACGCGATCCTCGTGCAGGTGCAAGACCAAAAGCCAAGTTATCTTGCTCGCTGGGATTTATATCGTGAATGCCGCGAAGGGGCGCCCCAGTTTCATTATGTGGAGCGGATGAATCTCATCGGCCTGGTCTGGAAGCCATTCGAACTTCTGATCAACGCCCTCGGGGCGCTGAACGCGAAAGTCGAAGATTATCAGGGCAAACTCAAAGAGCCGTTCGTCACAACGTGCAACTACCTGCTTCGTCGCGCGGAAGAATCCCAGCGGGACGCTTTTGTAACGAACTATTTCAAACAGGCGAAAGCACAGCTGCGCGCTCGCGTTCGATTCCCTCTGTTATGGCCTCCTGGCCCGGATAATGTCACCATTACCGTCGATCAACTTCGCCAGGTAAAGGCATTGCTGAAAACGATTCGCGCAGATCTGCAATCGGATATCTTCACCAAGATGCCCGTGCAGTCCCGGCAGGGATTAACGGATATGGCAAAGGGACTCAACCCACTCTACGCTCTGTGCGACACCATCCTGAAACCGGACGGTTCGGTTTCATCGGTCACGGTCACGTTGCTGAATGGACAGGCGCAACGACAACTGTCAGGACCCGATCTTGCCCCGATGGCAACACCGACCCCGCCTCCTACGCCGCCGCGCCGCTCGATCATCAGCCAACTGTTCAAAGGGGACGCACCCACACCGACCCCTGAACCGACGCTTCCTTACAATCCCCGCAACTGGAACGGCATCATGCTTGTTGACGGCGGCAAATCACGGGCATACCGCCACGGGAGCGGCGTTGTGCCGCTTGACGCTCCTGCGGATATGGCTCTCGGGAAGTATCCAATCGATAGCGCCTTTCATTTCATTGTTTTCCACACCCCGACCGGCGGCGCGTCAGAAGTGGTCGACTGCGGCGAAAACTGGTCGGCGTTGCGCGCGTTAGGGAGATTTGGCGGAAAACCCGTGGACGTTGGTCAGATTTGGCGTGTCTCGCTCAGACCGGGTGAACCGACCGCTGTGTGGGTCCAGATCGCCTTTGAGACGCCGCTTCCGGCGCTGGAAGCCTGGCCGACCGTGGACAGCCTGGGTCTGCGAGACTTTGCCGGGCCATGAGTCGATTTCTCAAGGTTTTCCTGCGGGATCCGCTCAGCGA
>DATHPZ010000041.1:0-4326 GCA_035483355.1 Chthoniobacterales bacterium
ACCTCATTGGTTAAAACCGCGATTGGAGACGACTCTCAACTCCTCCCCGATGCCATCGTGGCGCTGGTTAAGGCGAACGATTTGATCATTGGCAATTGACACAAGGCCAAGCGAATTTTTAGCCAGCTTCTTCTCGAGCACAGCCCGAGAACTTAGCTGGGTGATTTGCACACGGACCGCCTCGCTGGCAGTTCGGAGTTCGGTGAGGTCGTGCTCCAATCCACGTTGAATCTCTCCATACTGCTGGAGCTGATTCTTCAAATAAACGTAAGACAATCCGGCTGTGACCAGAATTGCCGTGCTGACAACTACCTTAAAGATAGAAGCAACCTTAATAGAATGCGTGATGTTCCTGCGGTTACGATTCATACCTGATTCTTTCAATGACCCGCAGTTTCGCACTACGAGCGCGTGAGTTTTGCTGTACTTCTTCCTCAGTCGGCTCCATCGGCCGAGCTGTGATTAACCGAAAGGCGTACGCAGGATTTCTCTGCGGTGCCGGCCACTCCGGTCTGTCGATCCATTCCTGACTAATTTCCCTGAAATAGCGCTTCACGATCCGGTCCTCCAACGAGTGAAAGGCAATCACGGCCATCCGGCCTCCACCCTTGACCCAAACGCTTAAGTTGTGCAGCGCCCGTTCCAGAACGCTCAACTCGTCGTTCACCGCAATCCGGAGCGCCTGGAATACTTTTGTGGCCGGATGCCTTGGGCCACGCTTCGGAATTATCGATTCGACCGCTTTGACAAGATCGTTCGTGGTCTCAATCGGTGACCGGCCACGCAGCTTCACCAGATGTGCCGCCAATCGACGCCCCGCCGGTTCCTCTCCGAATTCATAAAAAATCCGGGCAAGTTCCTCTTGGGAATCCTGGTTGACTATATCGGCTGCTGTTCGCTGGACATGCGATCCCATCCGCATGTCCAGCGGCCCGTTCCCCAAAAAGCTAAAGCCACGCGACGGAGTATCGATCTGGTGCGATGAGACACCGAGATCAAGAAGAACACCGTCCAATTCCTTGACGCCCAATGCAGACAACCGGTCCTCGAGGTCCGCAAAATTCGATTCAACAAAACGCACCTGGCTCGAATAACCGGCCAGGCGCCGGGAAGCTTCTTCCAGAGCCTCAGGATCCTGGTCGCAGGCGATCACCCGCGCACCCGCTTCCACCAACGCCAACGCGTGACCGCCGCCTCCAACCGTCCCGTCCAGGAAGATCTTGCCCGCCGCCGGCTGCAGCGCCGCAACGGTCTCGCGCAACAGAACCGGCACGTGAAAAGAACGTCCGCTGCTCTCTGTTTCGCCAGGCATGTACTCTTCGTCTATTAACGCAATCATCTTCCTCTTCGGTTAGACCGGTTGCCTTCGACAAAATTTGTAAACTTTCCTAACCCTCTAAATGCCAAGTCTGTCCAGCAGGTCACTGAACGTCGGCCCTTCCTCCTCGTCAGCCTTTTGCCATCTCCGCGGATCCCAGATTTCGAATCTGAAGAAGTTTCCGACCAGCACCACCTCGCCTCGCAGATTCAGCAGTCTGCATTGCTCATCCGGAAGTACGATCCTTCCTTGTTTATCTCCGGTAACATGCTGAGCCTTCGATGAAAATTGACGCAAAAATCTGGCCCGCTCTTCCGGCTTCAAACTCTGGTCATGTTCCACCTTCTCCGCCTGACGCGTGAATTCCGCAGGGGGCATGACCATCAGAAATCCGCCCTTCAAATTCGGGATAGCAAAGAACTCTTCTACCTCGCCCCGACGCCATCGCGACGGAATGGTAACGCGATTTTTCGCGTCCATCGCGTGCCGGAATTCACCGGCAAATTTCGGCTGCACACTCTGGGGCGATTCCATACGAAAGCCATGGGCTCGTTAACCACTTTGTTCCACAACGCCCCACTTTTAGCCTCCACACCCCATTCGGGTCAATACAATTCGCAACGAATTCCAAATATTTACTTGCCTTATTTCTCGAGGGCCAACCAATCGCCCCGCCCGGCCTTCCGATGGATTAGCAGTCAACCGCCCGAGAATGGCGGTTGGGAACGCGGTTCGATCGAACAGACAGTGAACGATCCGGCACCTTCAGCGTCTTGTTCTCTCCATCGTACTCGTCCTCGTCCTCGATCTCCGACCGCTGATAGTTAGAAAGTTAGAAACGCCTTCAAGAATTCGATAACGACAACGAGGACGAGTACGAGTAGAGAAAGCTAGCCTCTCACCTGGCCGGTACCCTCGACCAGGTATTTGTAGCTGGTCAATTCTTCCAAACCCATCGGACCGCGGGCGTGTAGTCGATCCGTGCTGATCCCTATCTCGGCTCCAAAGCCGAACTCAGCCCCATCATTGAACCTTGTCGAGGCGTTCCAGAAAACGGCCGCCGAATCCACTTGATTTAAAAATTTCTGAGCGACCACACGATCCTCGGTGATGATCGCATCGCTATGATGCGAACCGTAGGTTTCGATGTGTTCGATTGCTTCCTCGAGACTCCGCACCGTTTTGATTGCCAGAATCAAATCGAGATACTCCGTTCTCCAATCTTCCTCAATCGCAGGGAGCACTTTCCCGCCCAGTATTTCCCGGGCCAGGTGATCGCCCCGTAGTTCGACGCCCCGTTTCCATAGCGCGTCAGCACAGTCCGGAAGAAATTGATGAGCAACCTCTTCGTGAACCAGCATGGTTTCAATGGCATTACAGACGCCCGGCCGCTGGCATTTTGCGTTGACGACAATTCGTTCCGCCATCCGGAGATCTGCCGCTCGATCCACATAGGCCGCACAAATTCCGTCAAAATGCTTGATGACCGGCATCCGCGCTGCAGATATCACCGCTTCGATCAAGGACCTGCCGCCCCTCGGGATGATCAGGTGAATATATCGATCAAGTTGCGCCATCAGCACGACAGCGGCCCTGTCGGTGCTGGGCACAAGCTGGACCGAGTACTCCGGTAAGCCGGCATCCTGGCATCCTTTGCTGACCGCATCCGCGAGTGCCATGTTCGACCGGATCGCCTCAGACCCACCCCGCAAAATGACGGCATTGCCGGTCTTGAGACAAAGGGAGGCAGCGTCGCTGGTCACGTTCGGCCGAGATTCGTAAATAATTCCGATGACTCCGATCGGCACTCGTCTCTTCGAGATCTTTAGACCGTTGGGACGTGACCACTCCTTCAACACCTCCCCGAGCGGATCCGTCAGATGGACAACTTCACGGACGCTATTCGCAATGGTATGAATCCTTTTCTGATCCAGGCGGGCTCGATCCAGCAGCGCGGAACTCAAACCGTTCTCGGCGCCCGCTCGTAAATCGGCCTCGTTGGCGGTGAGAATCGTTTCCCCTGCCTGCTCAATTCGACGGGCAATCGCCAGCAAAGCTTCGTTTTTCTCGGCCGTGGTTGCTTGCGCGAGGATACGGCTTGCCGCGGCCGCACGCTGGCCGATCTGTTCAAGGACTTCTGAAAGGCTCAATGTCATTTGCTTGCCAAAATTTGGGTGCCTGCCGGTTTTCCACCCACCACCGCGGCAATGACTCCGGGCTCGAACCCGCTCGCGATGACGCTGGGAATTCCGGCTTGAAAAGCCAACTTTGCCGCCTGCAGCTTAGTCACCATTCCGCCCGTTGAATAAATCCCGATCTCCTCGCTCGCCAGATGCATCACCGTGTCGATATCTGTGACTTTTGCGATCAGCCTCTTCCGTTCGTCCAGCAAACCCTCAACACTGGTCAGGATCAGGAGCAAGTCGGCTTGCGCAAGGATAGCCACCTCTGCAGAAAGACTATCGTTATCCCCAAATCTGAGTTCCTCGACCGCTACCGAATCATTTTCATTGATGATCGGGACGACATTTTGGAAGCGCAGCAAACGCTCCAACGTGTTCCTTGCGTTCTGGTACCTGGTGCGGCTATCGATATCCTGATGGCTTAACAATAACTGAGCCACATGAAGTTCGTGCCGTTGAAACAATGTCTCATAGAGCCGCATCAGCCGAGATTGTCCAATCGCCGCACAGGCTTGAATAGATGGAAGATCCTTCGGTCGTTCCGAAAGACCCATCAACATCAATCCGGCCCCCACTGCTCCACTACTCACCAGGAGGCATTGGTGACCAGCGCGCACGATCTCCGCGACTTCGCTGGTCAAACGTCGCAGTTGCCTGGGGTTCAACGCGTTCCCCGAGGACTTCGTGAGAATTCCGGTCCCAAATTTGATAACGATGCGCTTCCGCTTATCCGACATACAAAGCCCGTATATATCGTCACGAGTTGACCAGAATGCCAGTGCCAGCTGATAGATAAATGAAGGAAACCGCGTGGATATTCTCACC
>DATHPZ010000042.1:0-3990 GCA_035483355.1 Chthoniobacterales bacterium
TCGGTCCCCAAAGCGCAACTCTTCAGCGGGAATGAAACTCCACGTCAGCGCCCATCGGATTACTCAAAATTTCGCGGCGAGACTTTAAAGGAAGGGGGAAGGAATTTACCGAAATGATGCTGCCGGGAAGTCCAATCTGATCCGGTCTTTGTTTCCTTTCCTGCCTTCTGTTCAAATCCTCTTGGCTTTCTTCTGTAATTTCGTGATCGATCGATCCCCAAAGCGCAACTCTTCAGCGGGAACGAAACTCCATGTCAGCGCCCATCGGATTACTCATCAATTTTCGCGGCGCGACTTTTTAAAGGAAGAGGATGGAAATTACCGAATGATGTCGCCTGGAAGTCCAAGCTTGTCCGTCTTTGTTTCCTTTTCTGCCTTCTGTTCAAATCCTCTTCTAACCTTCTGTAATTTCGTGATCGATCAAGTCGGCGTAACTCTGCCTCCGCCGGACAACCTTTGCTTCGGAACCAGAAATCAGCACCTCGGCGGGGAAGGGTCTCGAATTGTAGTTCGACGCCATGGTAAACCCGTACGCGCCAGCGCTCATGAGGGCCAGCACATCTCCGGATTCCACTTGCGGAAGATCACGGTCCAGGGCGAAAAAGTCGCCGCTTTCGCAGACGGGACCAACCACATCCACTTTAGTCAGCGGTTGATCCTTCGATTCCCGGACCGGGACAACTTCGTGATATCCCTGGTACAATGCGGGGCGGATAAGGTCGTTCATGCCGGCATCGACAATCACAAAGGTTTTTGCCGGTGTTCTTTTGAGATACAGAATGCGAGTCAAAAGGACCCCGGCGTTTCCGACGAGAAACCGGCCCGGTTCGAGCAATACACGCACCGAGAGGCCTTTCAGGAGTGGGATGGTCGCTCCGGCGTACTCTTGAATCGTTAGCGCATGCTTCGTTTCGTCTTCTTTCCACCAGACCTTGTCCCCGCTCTCGAGGGAACCCCGGTAGACAATACCAATTCCTCCTCCGATACTGAAAAACTCGATCCCGCACTCGGACTTTAACTGCCGGACCAATGGCACCATTTTTTCAATCGCCTGCACGAACGGTTTGATCTCGGTGATCTGTGATCCGATGTGCATCTGCACACCGCGAATCTTGATGTTGCTCATCCTTTTCGCACGGGCGTAGACCTCCGCTACGCGATCGATAGCGATGCCGAATTTATTCTCGGTCTTACCGGTGCTGATGTATTTGTGCGTATTCGCCGAAACGTCCGGGTTGACTCGGATGGCGATCGGCGCCCGCTTGTTCAACGATTTGGCAATTTCGTCAATCGCGCTTAATTCCTGTTCCGACTCGACGTTGAAGCTGAGCACCTCGCAGCGCAAAGCGTACTCGATCTCTTCACGACTTTTGCCGACCCCCGCGAACGTACACTTGGCCGGATTGCCTCCGGCCTTGACCACCCGATAAAGTTCGCCTCCGGAAACGATGTCAAACCCGGCGCCTTGATCGGCAAGGAGACGAATGACAGCAAGATTAGAATTTGCTTTGACAGCATAGCAGATCTCGTGATGCAGCTCATGCACTGCCTGGTCGAGCCGCTGATAGTGATCCACAATGGTTTGCGAACTGTAGACGTAGAGGGGTGTGCCATACCGCTCGGCGGCTTTGTCGAGCGGATACGATTCGCAGGTCAGTTTGCCTCGCTGGTAATGGAATGAGTGCATGGTTAAGTGGCGAGTCCCACTTGGTTCTCGCAGGCAGTTACTGTGTTGACCATCAGCATCGCGACAGTCATTGGACCTACTCCTCCGGGGACCGGTGTGATGGCTCTCGTCTTCGCTGCGGTTTCCTCAAACGCAACATCTCCGGCGATTCGATATCCTTTAGCCGACGTTCGGTCTTCCACGCGGTTGATGCCGACATCGATAACGACCGCACCTTCCTTCACGAAGTCGGCGCGGACAAATTCAGCCTTGCCGATTGCCGCGACTAGAATGTCTGCGGTTCGAGAGATGTCTGCCAGATTTCGACTGCGCGAGTGTGCAATAGTAACGGTGGCGTCACCGCCTTTTCCTTTTCGCATCAAGAGGAGGCCGAGCGGTTTGCCCACGAGCATGCTGCGCCCGATGATCACCACGTGCGCCCCGGTTGTTTCGATGCCGCTTTCCAGGAGAAGGCGTTGACATCCCAAAGGCGTGCACGGAACAAGGGCGGTCGGATCACCCATCGCCAGTTTCCCGACATTCATGGGGTGAAAACCGTCCACGTCTTTGGCCGGATCGATCGCCGTCACGATCTTTGCTTCGTTGATGTGCGGAGGTAGAGGAGATTGCACCAGGATACCGTGAATTGCCGGATCCGTATTCAAATCGCCTACGATTTTCAACAAATCGGAGTGTGAGGTGGCTGTCGGCAGCTCGATTTTTCGCGAGAAAATCCCGAGCTTCTGGGAAGTCTTATCTTTGTTTCGGACATAAGCGATCGACGCCGGGTTATCGCCGACGAGCACGACCGCCAGTCCCGGCGTGATACCGCCTTGCTGCAAACGCACGATCTTCTCCTGGGTCTGCTCGTTGATCCGCTCCGCAACGGCTTTGCCATCGATTAGCTTCATTCGGTCCCGGGATTTTCTATCTGGTGTTTGAGAAATCTGAGCAGACTAAGATGCCGATCGGATCCTCGGGAAACGAAGATCCGAATACGAAACGTCGTCCTTGGCTCCGCCTACTGCAGCCACTCGGTGTGGAACGTTCCCGGCTTGTCGATTCGTTCGTACGTATGAGCGCCGAAGTAGTCGCGCTGCGCCTGAAGCAGGTTCGCCGGCAAACGCCCCTGGCGATAGCTGTCGAAATAGGCCAAAGACGCTCCAAACGCAGGAACGGCGACGCCTGACTGGATTGCGACTGAAACAGCCAAGCGCCAGTTCGCCTGCGTGCCGCCGAGGAGCGAGCTGAAGAAGGGGTCGAGCATCAGGTTCTCCAGTTGCGGGTTCCGATCGAATGCTTCCTTGATCCGATTCAGGAACTTCGCGCGAATAATGCAGCCTCCGCGCCAGATCGTTGCGATGTCACCGAAGTTCAGGTTCCAATTGTAATGTTTGCCCGCCGCGGCGAACAAAGTGAATCCCTGTGCATACGAAATAACCTTCGAGGCGTATAAAGCATCCCGGACTGCATCGACCAGTTTTTGGTGGTCCCCTTCGTATTTGAAAGGAGGCGGTGCAGGGAGCGTCTTGGAGGCGCGAACACGCTGCTCCTTCATCGAGGAGAGAACACGCGCTTCCACGGCGGCGTTAATGGTTGATACGACTACGCCTTGTTCGATGGCGGATTGCAGCGTCCATCGACCGGTCCCTTTCTGCCCCGCCTTATCGAGAATCACGTCCACTAGCGGCTTGCCCGTTTCAGGATCTTTTCTGCGGAAGATGTTGGCTGTAATCTCGATGAGAAAGCTGTCGAGATCTCCCTTGTTCCAGGTATCGAAGACTTCGTGCAATTCGTCTGCACTCAGGCCGAGCACGTCGCGCAGGATTGCGTATGCCTCGCAGATCAGCTGCATATCGCCATATTCGATGCCATTGTGCACCATCTTCACGTAATGGCCAGCCCCTCCGGGCCCCATGTACCGGCAGCACGACTCTCCCTCCACTTGTGCGGCGATTTTTCGGTAAATTGGCGACACGATTTCCCAGGCGTCTTTCGTTCCTCCGGGCATCAGGGAGGGGCCGTTCAACGCTCCCTCTTCACCGCCCGCGACCCCGATTCCCAGGTAGTTAAAGCCCTTGGCCGACAAGGCCGCCTCGCGACGCTCAGTATCGGTGTACAAAGAATTGCCGCCGTCGATGACGACGTCGCCCTTGTCCAGATGCGGTAGCAATTGATCGATCACCGCGTCGACCGCTGCGCCCGCCTTGACCATGATCATCATTTTACGGGGCGTGGCTAGACTTCCGACGAACTCTTCAATGGATCGCGTTGCCAAAATATTTTTCCCGGCGCCGCGGTTCGCTGCGAATTTCTCTGTCACC
>DATHPZ010000043.1:0-19099 GCA_035483355.1 Chthoniobacterales bacterium
CCTTCATGTGGTAATCCCGAGCAAATCCTGTCGACTGCAGATTTTCCGATCGCGATTCAATCCACTTCACGGGGCGCCCGAGTTGAATTGACGCCACGACGGCGCAGACGTAGCCAGGGTAAATCGGAACCTTGTTCCCGAATCCTCCTCCGATGTCGGGCGCAATGATACGAATGTTCTGTTCTGCCAGGCCCGCTACCAAAGCAAAGAGGGTGCGGTGTGCATGAGGAGCCTGCGATGTCTCCCAGACCGTCAATTTTGTCGTCGCTGGATTGTAATCGGCGACGCATCCACAGGTTTCGAGCGGCGCCGGGTGGCACCGTGGAAAGAAAGCGTTCAGTTCGGCTTTAACCGGAGCCGCTTTAAAAACTCCGTCGGTGGCCTGCCTGTCTCCGACTTCCCAATGAAAGATGTGATTGGTTTTTTCTTCGCGATCTTCCCGCAAAATTGGCGCGTCGGCATCGAGGGCGCGATGTGGATCCACGAGAACCGGGAGATCCTCATAATCCACTTCGATAAGTTCAGCGGCGTCGGCTGCGGTATAACGGTCTTCGGCGACTACGAACGCGACCTCCTGGGACTGAAACAACACTTTCCCAGTCGCCAGGACCATTTGCTTGTCATGAAAAAGTGTCGGCATCCAGGCCAGACCGGCCTTTTCGAGGTCCTGGCCAGTAATGACCGCGAGAACCCCAGGGAGCTTTTTGGCTTCCTCAGAACGTATTCCGGTGATCCGTGCGTGGGCGTAAGGGCTTCGCACCATATGTCCGTACACCATTCCCGGAAGACTCACGTCATCCACGTAGGTCCCTTTTCCCTGGATGAATCGCAAGTCTTCTTTGCGTTTTACGGAATGGCCCAGGCCGCCGATCTCTGGAGATGTTTTTTGCAGCATCTTTTTCTCCGATCACGCCATTTTGTCAGCCGCGTACTGGACCGCTTTGACGATGTTCTGGTATCCGGTGCATCGACACAGATTGCCCGATATTCCCCACCGTATTTCCTGCTCGCTCGGCCGCGGATTCCTTTCCAGGAGCGCGCAAGCCGACATGATCATCCCAGGCGTGCAGAACCCGCATTGAAGCCCGTGCTTTTCCTTAAATCCTTCCTGCAACGGATGGAGTTTACCATTATTGGCCACGCCTTCGATGGTTCGAATCTCGCGACCATCCGCCTGCACGGCAAATACGGTACAGGACTTCACGGCCCTGCCATCCAGAAGCACCGTGCACGCACCGCAGTTGGTGGTGTCGCAGCCAACATGCGTTCCGGTGAGCGCCAGGAGGTCACGGATGAAGTGGACCAGGAGAAGCCGCGGCTCTATCTCTGCATCATGGTCCCGGCCGTTCACTTTGACCCGAAGATGTTTTTTTGTGGCCATATTTATTTCGTTGATTGATTTTTTCCAATCGGCTAAGCGCTGGATCGCTCACGCGCTCGGACCAGGGCGCGCTTCGTCAACTCCCTAACCATTGACACTTTGTACTCAGCCGATCCCCGAAGATCCGAGCTTGGTTGGGCGTCTTCGGCGGCAAGTTGCGCCGCCTGCCTGATTTGCTGTTCATCCATTCTTTTCCCAGCCAGAAAGCTTTCTGCCCTGGTCGCCTTGATCGGCGTCGCGCCAACATTTGTCAGGCCGATCCCTGCTCTACGACAAACTCCGGCGCCATCCAAGGTAACCTGGGCGGCGACGCCGACCGTGGCGAAATCCCCAACTTTTCGTTCCAACTTAAAGTAGGCGCCGCCGCTTCCTGGCGGTGGAATCGGGATGCGGATTTCGGTAAGGATTTCGCCGTGTTCAAGTGCAGTGGTGAAAACGGAAAGGAAAAAATCTTTGATCGGTATCGCTCTCTCCCCGCCCTGCCCGGTAGCAGTGATCTCCGCTCCAAGAGCTAACATCGTGGCGGGGTGATCGTTGGCGGGATCTCCATGAGCCAGATTTCCGCCGACCGTCGCCATATTCCGAACCTGTGGATCCGCAATCATCGCGGCGGTATCCAGGATAATCGGATACTTCGAACGGATCAGGTTGGAGACCTCCAAGTCGGCCTCGCGGGTCAGCCCTCCGATCTTGAGAAAACCGTCTTCCTCTTTGACGTATTGGAGGTTAGCGATCCGGTTGATATCGACAATGTATTCAGGCCGCGCCAGTCGGACCTTCATCATGGGAATCAGACTTTGGCCGCCGCTCAGGATTTTGGCGCCGTCACCGTGCTTTTGGAGCAGCGCAATAGCTTCCGAGATGGTTGCAGGGCTGAAATACTCGAAGGATTGGGGGATCATTTTTTTGCCTCTTCAAGCAAGCAAGAAACCAACACCGGGTGTGCCTAAATCACGCGAACGCCGGACCAAGCCAGCCGGCTAAGGAGTTTCGGGTTTTTGGGGGGGAAGCTTCGCACGACAAGATGCTCGAGCGATTGCCACTCCTGTACCAATAAACGGTACAGAGTTTCGGAACAAGAGGATTTTATTTTTATCCCTTAGGGAAACGCGTTGAGCTGATTGGACAAAACGGAATCAGGGATTATTTTTGTTAACTTAACTAATTAGCAAATTAGTCGTCCCCCCCGCACGTTTTGATGATACTTCGCATTACATTATGAACCCGAAAAATACCGCGGTCGTCCTTATCGAATACCAGAACGATTTCACCACCCAAGGCGGCAAACTGCATGACGCGGTCAAACCGGTCATGGATTCGACGAATATGTTGGAGAACACAGTCGAAATGGTCAAAGAGGCGCGCAAAGCCGGTGCCACCATTGTGTATGTTCCCATTCAATTCGCCCCCGGTTTCAACGAACTGAGCCGCGATCCTTATGGAATACTGAAAGGATGCAAGGATGGCCAAGTCTTTGAAAAAGGAAGCTGGGGTGCAGAGATCGTCGACGTTCTAAAGCCGCAACCGGATGATATTGTTGTCGAAGGTAAGCGGGGCCTGGACGGTTTCGCGACCACCAATCTGGATTTCATCTTGCGCAGCCGGAAGATCGACACGATCGCACTCGGAGGTTTTCTGACGAACTGTTGCGTCGAATCAACAATGCGCACAGGCTACGAGTTAGGATATAATGTCATCACGATCAAAGATTGTGCAGCGACGGTGAGCGAACAGGCTCAAAGCGGCGCGATCGAACACGATTTTCCGATGTTTTCGCATCCGATGACGCACCACGAATTCGTCTCCGCGCTGACTGAAACCGAGCCGCAGAGCGTGTTGGCGTAACGGCAGTTGGAAATTAGGCGAACTAGACGAAGAGCGGAAGCATCTCGAGGCGAGTGCGCTGTTCGCTCATCGTCTCGTCGCCCGGCGCTGAACCGAAACGGCTTGCCGCATCGAGTACTTTAGGAATCAAATGGATATCGCCGACGCTGGCGAGGAAAATCCCGGGACGCGCCATCACCCAGTGCACGGCGGCATCGATGTCCGACTGGTCCTGGAATGGCTCGTACCAGGTGGCCCGGGTGCGTTCACGACCCCACCAAGGACGGCGCGCGATCGACTTGATCGTTAACACGGCCACATTTCGCTCGGTGCACACCGCAACGACTCGTTCGAAGGCGGCGGCGTAGTGTGGGTCCTGCATCATGATGTAACTGTAAGGAAGCAAGACACTGTCAAAATCGAAACGCTCGAGGCTGCGAAGATGCGTCGCCGCAATCTGGCTGCCGTGACCCGTGACGCCGATGAATCGCACCAGACCCTGCTCGCGCGCCTCCACGCATGCCTCCAGGGCGCCCTTCGGGCTCAGAGCGTTATCCCATTCGATCGGGTCAGCAAGGCTGTGGAGTTGGATGAGATCCACCCGCTCGACTCCCATGCGTTCCAAGGAAAGATGAATCTGTCTTTTGGCTCCGTCGTAGGTGCGATCGCCGGTCTTCGTTGCCAGGAAAAAGCGCCCGGGGTATTTTTTGAGCCAGGGCGCGATCCTCAATTCCGCGTCACCGTACGCGGCAGCGACGTCAATATGGTTGATGCCGTAGCGTAGCAGCACCTCAAGCGTCTGGTCCGCTTCGTCCTGCGTGACCTTAGATAAGGCCGCCCCGCCGAAGACCACCCTCGTGCTTTCGTGCCCGGTACGTCCAAAGAGTTGCGTCGAAATCATAAATTAGTTGTCAGTGTCAGTGGGCTTTATTGTCGTCCTAATTCGATGCAGTTTCCAGTGTTTGACGAATTGTCGGCGAGAGAAAAACGATCGTTTCGAGTGAGCCCAACGCCGGTAGGCCAACATGTTCCTTCTCACGCGGCGCCAACCTTTGTCGCCTCGGGGACCTCCTCCAACTGACCCGTCCTAACATTGTAGATATACCCATAGATCGGAATACGCTTTGGAACGAGCGGATGTTCCCGGATAGTGCGCACATCGTCGACGACCGCCGGTCGAGCATCCTTGAACTCGAGCCAGTCGATCTGATGTCCGCCCGTTGATCCCGGACCTTGACCCACATCGACCCAACCGGCTTCCGTCACGGTGGCGGTCTCGAGGCTTTTTTCAAGTAATCCGCTCATGATCTTGCCATCAAAAAGCTCCATCCCGCAATCGGTGTGATGAATGACAAACCATTCCTTCGTTCCGAGCAGTTTATACGAGATCACCAGCGAACGAATGGCGTCTTGGCTCGCACGACCGCCGGCGTTCCGGATGACGTGTGCATCACCTTCTCGAAGACCGGCGAACTTCGCTGGGTCCAGACGCGCGTCCATGCAGGTCAGAATCGCAAAGCGCCGAGCAGGCGGTAAAGCGAGTTTACCCTTGTCGCCGAAATCCTTTGAGTAGGACGAATTTGCCAGTAACACTTCCTTCAAAATTTCACTCATAGCGGTGTCGTCAGTTAGCTTCTGTCGCGAAATGACAAGCGCGATTAATTCCGCCAGCAAGAGTAGGGTCAAGCAATTTATTTTCCGACAACCGGCAGAACGTAAGAAAACATCTGGGCGTGAAACGCTCTAATTAGCGCACAGTGAGCGGGACGCTTCGCGCACCTCTTCACACGGATAACCGACAACTGACGACTGACAACCGCTTCTGCACTGCCACTGACACTGACACCGATGCCCATTCTCATGGAGCTGTAACGTTGACCTTTCCGCTTTAAAAACTCTTCAAAATTCTAAATTCAAAAAAAAGGAGATAATTTCGAAATGGCTAAAATACGCCAACTCGTGCAAAAAGTGACCAGGATGGGGATTTCGATTGCGGATTGCGAAATGCGGAAACTTTGGAAAGGCGGATTGCGCATAGAGGTTGAAACCAGGCCGAGAAGCTTCGTCGACCGTGAGCGTCTCTACCTTCTCGCGCTCCCTTCCGGGTGCGTGGCGGATTCTGGCACCGGTACGACGCCCTGCGCCATAAAATGCGATACCGAGGCCAACGTCGGGTCAGGCTTTCTGGCCTCGGCGGGGAGCAGATCCGGGTTGAAACCGTGGCTAAGTTCTTTCACCCTTCTTAATTTACGCTCCACGAGAGTCACGTTTCGGAATGGCAAATGCTACGTTACCTCGATAAAGCTGCCAAAAAGCTATGTGTAACCAGCAAAAGCGAGCCCATTGCCGTTGATTTCCTCGCCTATGAAAACCGAATCTGGACTGCCTACCTTAGGTGCTACCCGGGGCGCGTGCGGCGTCGGCGCGCTCATCGACCTGAACGGAAGAAAAACTCATCAGCTTGTCGAAGACGGATTGCGTATTTTATGCAATATCGACCACCGGGGAGCCCGTGGAGCCGAAGAGAAGACGGGAGACGGCGCGGGAATGCTCCTGCAAAAACCGCACGAATTTTTTCATGCAGAGATTCCAACACTCGGCGACTTCGATTCGTACGGCGTCGGGCAACTCTACGTTCCAAAGGATCAATGGAAGCAGATCGCCTTGAAGAAGTTGATTGCGACGGTTTGTCGCGAAGCGGCTTGCAGACTAATCCACTGGCGTGAAGTGCCGACGGACAACTCCGATCTGGGAAGAACCGCGCTCTTATCCGAACCGGCGGTCAGGCAGATGTTCATTGAACCGATCGACCCGTTGACACCGGAGCAACTTGATACGCGCCTGTATGTATTGAGACGACTGATCGAGAAGGCGGTTCAACAATCCGAGATCTGCGGACGCGAACTGTTTTACGTCTGTTCTCTCGATCGCCGGAAGATCGTCTATAAGGGGCTGCTGACCTGCAAACAATTGCAGCTTTATTATCCCGATCTCTCGAATAGCCGGATCAAGAGCAGCATTGTTCTGGTGCATTCCCGCTTTGGGACGAACACCTTGGGCGCCTGGGAACTGGCGCATCCCTATCGCACCGTGGTGCACAACGGCGAAATCAATACGTTGCGGGGAAATTTGAACCGCATGAGGACTCGGGAGGCCGTCCTCGCGAGCGAAAAATTCGGGGACGACATCGAAATGCTCAAGCCGATTACGGGCGACGCGCAAAGCGACACCGCTGTCTTCGATAACGTCCTCGAACTGCTGTTGGAATCCGGCCGTGGTCTGCCGCACGCACTCCGAATGTTGATTCCGGAAGCCTGGAACAAAGACAAGCAGATGGATGCGAAGCGCCGCGCTTTTTACGATTATTTTTCCACGATTATTGAGCCTTGGGATGGGCCCGCGCTGATTGCGGCAACCGACGGGTACAGAGTCGCGGCGATCCTTGATCGAAATGGGTTGCGCCCTTGTCGATACTGTCTAACACGATCAAATATCGTGATTATGGCGAGCGAAACGGGTGTGCTCGATACGCCGGCAAACGAGATCGTTTTCCAAAGCCGGCTTAAACCTGGCGAAATGTTTCTCGCGGACACTCTCGAGAGGCGGATCGTCCCCGAGCAAGAGATTTTTGAGGAACTCACGACGCACAATTTTTCGGGATGGCTGAACGAGAATCGCGTCCGGCTGAACGAAATTGTGAAGCCGGGTGCAGAGGTTGAGGAGGTTGGAGATGTCACGCCCTATCAGCGAGCGTCTGGCTACACCCTGGAATCGCTCCGCTGTCTGGTTCAACCCATGGCGGAAGAAGGCAAAGACCCAATCGGCTCAATGGGCAATGACACGCCGCTGGCGGTTCTCTCCACGCGGCACAAGCAGTTGTTTCAGTATTTTCTTCAGCTCTTCGCGCAGGTCTCGAATCCGCCGCTGGACTATTTGCGGGAGGACCTGGTGACTTCATTGGAAAGCCACATCGGCCGGCAGCGCAATCTTCTGGAGGAAACTCCAGAGCATTGCCGCCAACTTTTCCTCGAGTCGCCAATCCTTACCTACCGGGAGCTCGAAACGATCAAGCATTTTGAGCGATTCAGATCGTGCGTGATCGATGGGACCTTCGCGAAGGGAACTTCGCTAGGCACGGCGATCGCCGACCTGCGCAAGGCGGCGGTCGACGCCATCAAACATGGCTGCGAAATCTTGATTGTTTCGGACCGGAAAATTGGACCGGACCGCGTGGGGGTGCCGAATCTGTTAGCCGTGGGCGCATTACACCATCATCTGATTCGGAGTGGACTTCGTACGCGCGCGGCCCTCGTTCTTGAGGCAGCTCAGCCTTGTGCAGTTCATCATATTTGCACGCTGATCGGCTACGGTGCGGATGCGATTTATCCCTGGCTGGCCTATCAAAGCATCGTGCAAATGGGGCGCGAGAATTGGTTGAGCGCTGAAGTGGGCGAAACGCTGAGCAAGTTCAAAAAAGGGCTTGAAGGCGGGATCCTGAAGGTGATGTCGAAAATGGGGATTTCGACGCTCGAAAGCTACAAGGGCGCTCAGGGTTTCCAGGCCGTCGGACTGGACCCCGATTTCGTCCGGGAATATTTTACCGGAACCAGCGCGTATTTGAATGGAGTCGGCTTGGACGAGGTCGAGCGTGAACTTCTTGAGCAGCATGAGTTGGCGTTCGGCAACAAGATCGTGGGCAACCTTCCGCTGGATGCCGGTGGTGACCTTTACTGGCGCCGCGACGGTGAACTCCACCAATGGAATCCGGCGACTGTCGGTCAACTGCAATACGCGGTGCGCACGGGGAACTACGAGGCTTACCGCGAGTTTGCGAATTACTTGAACAACCAGGATCAGCGGCTCCAGACGATCCGAGGCCTGTTGGATTTCGACATCGATGAGCATGACTCAATCCCAATCAGTGAAGTTGAGGCGGTCGAAGAGATTTGGAAGCGTTTTTCGACCGGATCGATGTCGCACGGTGCATTAAGCACCGAAGCGCACGAGGCGCTCGCCATCGCGATGAACCGCATTGGGGGAAAAGCAGGCACAGGAGAAGGCGGGGAACAAATAGAGCGGTTTGGCACCGAACGGGAATGCTCGATGAAGCAGGTCGCGAGCGGAAGATTCGGCGTCACGATCAATTATCTGGTCC
Source organism: Chthoniobacterales bacterium (assembly GCA_035483355.1). Classification (GTDB taxonomy): domain Bacteria; phylum Verrucomicrobiota; class Verrucomicrobiia; order Chthoniobacterales; family JAFAMB01; genus JAFAMB01. The sequence goes on from DATHPZ010000043.1 coordinate 8,361, forward strand.
ACGCGAGGCAGATCGAAATCAAAATGGCGCAAGGGGCAAAACCGGGCGAAGGCGGAGAATTGCCCGGTCCGAAGGTGAGCGAAGAAATCGCCTCGGTGCGTTTTACCACCCCCGGAGTGGGGCTGATTTCTCCGCCGCCACATCATGTCATTTACTCGATCGAAGATCTGGCGCAGCTGATCCATGACTTGAAATGCGCGAATCCGGCCGCGGAAATTCATGTGAAACTTGTCTCTGAAGCGGGTGTGGGAACGATCGCGGCAGGCGTGGCAAAGGCCCGTGCCGATGCTGTGCTGATTGCGGGCGATTCCGGGGGCACCGGCGCCGCGATCAAAACTTCCATCAAAAGCGCGGGCGCTCCTTGGGAGCTTGGCCTGGCCGAGACGCAGCAAGTGCTGCTGGCAAATAATCTGCGATCACGTATCCGGGTGCGGGCGGATGGTGGCTTGAAGACCGGACGCGACGTGGTGATCGCGGCGCTGCTAGGCGCCGAGGAATACGGGTTCGGCACCGCGCCGCTAGTGGCCTTAGGCTGCATCATGCTGCGCAAATGTCATTGTAATACCTGCTCGGTTGGCATCGCGACGCAGGACCCCAAGCTCCGAGCAAAATTTGGGGGCAAGCCGGGGCACTTGGTCAATTATATGCGTTTCGTCGCCCACGAAGTTCGGGAATTGATGGCGGAGCTCGGATTTCGAACGATGGACGAAATGATAGGCCGTGTGGACAAACTGCGTCAGCGGGAAATCTCCCACCCGAAAAGCGGGCAGATCGATATCTCGCAACTGCTTTACCAGCAGCCGTCCCACGATGTTCCTCGAAAAATTCGCGATCAAAACCACAAACTCGAAGACAAGCTCGATCATCTACTCATCGAACTGGCCGCGCCGGCGATTCAGCGCGGCGAACCGGTGATGATTGAGGTTCCAATCAAGAATTCTGATCGAACAGCCGGCACGATGTTGAGTTCGGTCATCGCCAAAAAATATGGCCCGAATGGGCTTCCGCCTGACACGATCCAGATTGGCTTTACCGGGTCTGCTGGGCAGAGTTTCGGGGCCTTCCTTGCCCGTGGCATCAGCCTTCATCTTGAGGGTGCGGCAAACGACTATGTCGGCAAGGGTCTTTCCGGAGGAAGGATCACGGTCGACACGCCCAAAGATGCCGCATATGTGGCCTCACAAAATATCATTGTCGGCAATGTCGTATTGTATGGCGCAACAAGCGGCGAGGCCTATTTCAATGGGATGGCCGGCGAGCGGTTCGCAGTCCGTAATTCCGGTGCCATGGCCGTCGTCGAAGGCGTTGGCGATCATGGATGCGAGTACATGACGGGGGGCGTCGTCGTAATCCTTGGCAAAACCGGGAAAAATTTCGGCGCCGGAATGAGCGGCGGTGAAGTCTTTATCTTTGATGAGGACAAAGGTTTCAGGAATCGGCTCAATCCGACGATGGTCCGCATCGACGAGTTTAAAGAGGATCGAGACCTCGAACTGGTGCAGCGGATGCTGGCAAATCACGTCATTTACACAAACAGTTCAAAGGCAAAACGAATTCTCGATCGATGGAAAGAGCACATCCCGAAATTTCTCAAAGTAATTCCGGCCGCTTACGCCGAAGTGGTCGAGCGTCAGCTGGCACAAGGGAAAGACGTCCGCGTCGCTCCTCCTGCGCCTGCTGAAAGAAGAAAAGTGGCCTAGTATCCTCTGAATTGCACGAAGCGCAAAAAACAAAACGGACTATCTATTTCATGGCGGACGATCATCCAAACGGCTTTTTGAAATTTGCTCGTAAGCCGATCCCGTACCGGGACCCGGCGGTGCGCATCGGGGATTACACTGAAGTTTACGCGAAGGATTGGGACGAAGGACAACTGCGCGAACAGGGCACCCGCTGCATGGATTGTGGTGTGCCGACCTGTATGGGCGGTTGTCCAATCGGAAATATCATACCGGACTTCAATGATCTCGTTTCCCGGGGAAACTGGTTGGGGGCCCTGGCCCGTTTGCACGCGACAAATAATTTCCCTGAATTCACCGGGTACACCTGTCCCGCACCATGCGAGCCGGCTTGCGTTCTCGCCTATAACAACGATCCAGTCACGATCAAAAGCATCGAGCGAGCAATCGTGGATCGTGGCTGGGCGGAGGGCTGGATCACTCCGGAGCCGCCCAGTAGTCGAACCGGTAAACGTGTGGCAATTGTCGGAAGCGGTCCTGCCGGACTCGCCGCAGCTCAACAACTCAACCGCACAGGCCATGAGGTAACGGTTTTCGAGCGCGATGACGAAATCGGCGGCCTGATGGTCTACGGCATTCCGGATTTCAAGTTCGGCAAATACCAAGTGGCGCGCCGCGTCGACCAATTGCAGCGTGAAGGTGTGCTCTTCCGCACGGGTGCAAATGTGGGAGTGAATATTCCGTTCCAGGAGTTGAGAGACGAATTTGACGCGGTTTGTCTAGCGATTGGCGCACAATTACCACGCGAGGTCCCGGTGCCCGGCCGGCAACTCAAGGGGATTTATTGGGCGATGGAGTACCTGACAAAAGAAAATCGGCGGCAGTCCGGAAAAAAGGTCGATGCAATGATTGACGCGCACGGCAAAAACGTGGTCGTGCTAGGCGGTGGCGACACCGGCGCCGATTGCGTGGCCACCGCACATCGCCAGGCGGCCAAGCAGGTCGTCCAGATCAGTATCAATCTGAGGGGATCAGACGAGCGGCCGGTGGACAATCCGTGGCCGGAATGGCCCATGATCTATCGAGAAACCTACGCGATCGAAGAAGGTGGCGTCGAAGAGTTCAATGTCAATCTAACGGGCTTCGTTGACTCCGATAACGACGGCGCCGTGGATCAGTTGGTGTTCGATCGGGTCGAATGGACCTATGAGAAAAAAGACGGCCGGATGGTGCGCACCGCCATGAAGGTCAGGGAGGAAGGTTTAACAATTCCTGCAGAGGTCGTACTCGTCGCGATCGGTTTTCAAGGTGCCGAGTCAGCGCCGTTTGCGAACACCGGGATCGAGGTCACCGCCCGCAGCACCATCAAAACGGATCACAACATGATGACGAATCTGCCTGGAGTATTCGCTGCCGGAGATGCTAGCCGCGGCCAATCGATCGTCGTTTGGGCAATCGGCGAAGGCCGTGATGTTGCCCACTGCATCGATACATATTTGATGGGCAGTTCCCGATTGCCAGCGAGTCTTCGCACGCGTAATCCACCCATTGGAAAGCTATGAACGATTCTGCTGACAAACCTCGGGAGCGGGGTTCCTCAGCAGCATTCACGAGGTATGGTCCGCGATTTTTCGAGGCGGTGCGCCGTTTCGACGGAGAAAATGAGCAAGACCCAAACCACCTCGTGGTGGACGGAGTCTCTCACCCCCAAGAGTTGCTCTACGCGCAAAGACTGACCGATTGGGTCCTTCGCCTGAATCCGGAAGCCTCGGAGCACCTCCTTTTGGCAGCGAGAAGTCAACATATCTGTCGTTGGACTATTCCGCGCCATACCTATGAGATGAGTCGCGCCGGATATCTGCGGTGGCGCACCGATCTGAAACAGTTTCATGCCCGTAAGTCCGCCGAAATACTCGGCCAAGTGGGCTACGACCAAGAGACCATCGCGCGTGTTCGTGATTTGAACCTGAAGAAATTACTAGGCCAAGATCCGGATTGCCAGATCCTGGAAGACGCGCTCTGCCTCGTCACTCTGCAATATCAGCTTGCCGATCTCGTCGCCAAAACCGAGCCCGCTAAAATCATTGAAATATTGCAAAAGACCTGGAAAAAAATGTCGAAAACCGCCCGTGATCACGCCTTGGCGCTACCATTCCCGGAAACCGAAAAGCAACTGATTGAGAAAGCTCTGAAAGTTGCCGGCTAGCCTGCCCAGTGTTTGTATGCGTATAGCGAGGTCTTCGACCTCAAACCGACCAGTGGTCTGTACCTGAAAAACTCGACTCATTTGTCCAACTTTTTGACGCCACGAACGTTTAGCGTGGTTCTCTGCTACCCGAAGGGCCAAGGCTGGAAGCCTATGCTTGCTACTTTACCTTTGGCGTGTTGAGTGACGCGCGGAAAAAAGCGCTCTATCAGCCCGTCCGCGTAAGCCACCGCGACACCGCGACGGCGCAATGTAGGATAGGCTTCCAGCCTGTCTCCGGGTCCACGGGGCGACCCTTTCCCAGGACTAACCGCCCTCTTTTGCTCGCGAAACTTCGCATCGCACTACGATCCCCGGTGCTCCATCACAAAAAGCTCAAACACGGTATTCAAACTCAAAACTATCTCACCCCAACAAAACAGCCTGTCTCTTTTCCGCTTCCACCGATCCCTTCCAGTTTATCTCACCTCTTTTGGTCGATAATTTCCCAATACTATGGGGCGAAGAGACCGGATTCTCGACGGGTCGTCCTGTGGTCCGAAGAGACAGGCTGGAAGCCTATCCTACATTGCGCCAGGGCGACTTTGCGGTGGGGGGCGCGGACACGTTCCATCGAATGCCTTCTTTACGATTGTCTTCCGACCTGTCTAGGCCCGGGCCTAGCCCTTCGGCCGTAGGGGGGGATGACCGGCGCTAAACACGTTGCCCCAGCGTTTCCGTCTAAAGATCTTCCACAAACCGGACCGGCTTTTCGTAGATTGCCAGGACGATGCAGCCGGCATCACTGTGCACCTTGTGCCGTGTGCCGGGCGAATTGACGATCAACGTGCCTTCTTTGTAAGTCCCGTTTGCGTCCCGCTGCGAACCGGACAGGATCAAAATGTGTTCGTAACCCGGGTGTTCATGCATCGGCACCTCGCCATGTTCGCGGTATCGAACCAGAGCGGCGGTCGGTCCGGTCACTCCATCCCCGTACAGCCGGAAAATATCGACACCCTTTTTGTAAGGTTGCCAGGCGAACTCATCCTGGTGAGCGGCAAATTGAAAAAGATCATTCAGTTGAAGTGGGAACATTCCGGAAGAAATTGCTGAGTCCATGAATTTTGGCGAGAGATAATTGTTCCGGTGCTGGTGAGAACGATGGAAGAACGTCTCGCCCTGAGAGATTGATCAATGACTTGCCATCTTCTCTCCAATTAGCTGCCGGTCGATTTCGTTGATCGGCGCCGAGTAGACGATCTTGCCCGCGGCCATCACCAGAAGCCGATCCGAAAGAGCGACCAACTCATCAAGGTCCTCGCTTAAAAGCAAGATCGCGACATCTCGGTTCCGGGCCTCCACCAGATGTGAATGAATGAACTCAACTGCGCCGAAGTCAAGCCCCATGCAGGGATTGGCGACCACCAAAATGTTGGCTGTGCCGGGCCCGAGTTCGCGCGCAAGGACTGTCCGTTGAACATTGCCTCCTGACAAATTTGCGATGGGCGTCGTTTCATCACGAGTCTTTACGTTGAATCGACTAATCCAGTCGCGGCCGTTCTGGCGGATCTGACGTCTGTTGAGCCACCAATGTTTCCAAGCCATTGGGGGACGATCAAATGTTCGCAGCACGAAATTCTCGGCCACACTCATTTGCGGCGCGCACGCGCTTCGCAACGGTTCTTCTGGCAGCACGTAGATATGGTGCTTCAGTATCTCTTGGCGAGTCATCCGGAAACGGGCACCTTTGACTCTGATTTCGCCTCCTGTGGCCGGTCGCTGTCCCCCCAGTACTTCCACCAGTTCGCGCTGACCGTTGCCGGAGACACCGGCGACACCGACGATTTCTCCGGCCCGCACCGAGAGATCAAACCCGGAGAACGCTCTCACACCGTTATCCCGGTTTGCTTCAAGACCTTTGATTTGCAGGAGGGGCAACCCGAATTCCTGAACCCTTTTTTCAATCGTCTTTCCCGAGCGTTGCTCTCCAATCATCATTGTGGCCAGGTCCGCTGTGGTGAGATCTTTGACCTTGCCCCGGCCGGTGACTTTCCCTTTTCGGAGCACGGTGACTTCGTCGCAGTAAGCCGTGACCTCTCGGAACTTGTGGGTGATGATCAGCACGCTCAACTGCTTCGCTTCGACCATTCGACGAAGCATGCCCAGTACTTCGTCCGCCTCCACGGGTGTCAGCACGGAAGTCGGCTCATCCAGAATTAGAATTTTGCTATGAAGGTAGAGCTGCTTCAAAATCTCGACCTTCTGCTTTTGACCGGCCGCTAGATCGGAGATGTTCGCATTCAGATCGATTTTGAATGGCGCGGTGGTTAGAAACGCCGCCAGGTTCTTGCGTTCATTGGACCAGTGGATGAGATGCGGCAGATCGGGACGCGCCAAAAGAAGGTTCTCAGCCACGGTCATGGCGGGAACTACCGTAAAATGCTGATAAACCATCCCGATACCGAGTTTATGAGCGTCGTACGGGCTGCGAATCTGTCGAACGCTTTGACCGACGATGATCTCACCGGCGTCTGCCAGATGATATCCCATGATGCATTTGACCAGCGTGCTTTTCCCGGCTCCGTTCTCGCCCAGCAAAGCGTGGAAAGTGCCAGGCTCAAGTTTCAGGGAGACCTTTTCATTGGCGACAAACGAGCCAAACCGCTTGGTGATCTCGACAAGCTCAAGTCGCGGCGGCCGATTGTCGGAAGAACCTGGCCTCATGTAATCGCGGCAATGAAAGCGTCAGAGTTGGAGACGGCGCCAAAGACGCCTCCCTGCATCTTAATCATGTGCAGGGCGGCCAGATAGTTGCCGTGATCCGTTGCCCCGGTGCAGTCCGAAAGCAGAAGGCATTCATAGCCGCGATCATTGGCTTCTCGCATGGTGGTGTGAACACAGACGTCGGTGGTAATGCCGGCTAAAACGATATTCTCGATGCCCTTCTGATGCAGGAGCATGTCCAGATCTGTTGCGTAGAAAGATCCTTTGCCTGGTTTGTCGATGATGGCCTCGCCTTCGAGCGGAGCTAGTTCCGGAATGATTTCCCAGCCAGGTTCGCCTCGGGTGAGGATGCGTCCACAAGGTCCGGGATCTCCAATTCCCGCCCCGATCTGCCTGCTCCGCCATCGTTTGTTTTCCGGAAGATCTGCCAGATCCGGCCGGTGCCCTTCGCGCGTGTGCATGATATGAAATCCGCGTTCGCGCGTCACGGCCAGGACATTTTGAATTGGCTGGATCGGGGCCCGCGTCAGCGAGAGATCGTAGCCCATTTTGTCGACATACCCACCCTCCCCGCAAAAGTCGGTTTGCATATCGATGACCAGAAAAAGAGTGTTCTGTGGACGCAAATCACCGTTGTATGGCCAACGGTAGGGATCGGCTTCTACGTAGCTTTGTTTCATGTTCGGTCGATTAGTCCTCCTGGAGTTCCAGAGAGACTACGTTTGTTGCTGCACGTCAAGATCATCACGGCGAGCGTGAGAATGAATGGAGAGGCGTTAAAAAGATAGTAATAGCTGGTCACCCCTACGGATTGAAGAGCCGGACCTAACGCCTGGGCACCCCCGAAGAGCAACGACGCCCAGAGGCAATGAACCGGGTTCCATCGCGCAAAAATGACCAGGGCCACGGCGATCATCCCCTGCCCGCTCGATACGCGTTCATTCCAGCTGCCCGGATAAAATAACGAAAGGTAGGCGCCTCCAATGCCGGCCAAGGCGCTTCCAGTGACGATGCTCGCCGTTCGCACCCGCCAGACGGAAATCCCCAAGGCGCGTGCAGCCTCTGCTTTATCGCCGACGGCTCGGACAAACATCCCCCAGCGAGTGGCGCCAAAAAACCAGTGGAGGGCGAAGGCCAGCGCCACACCCACAAAAAAAAGCGGGCAGATGTCAAGCGAAGGCAAGCGGTCGCCCAAGCCTATTTTAATCGTTGGTAATTGGGGCGCGAGCGGCTGGATAAATGGTTTGCCAAGGAAAAACGCGATTCCGCTGCCGAAGATGATCATCGCGATGCCGACAGCAATGTCGTTGACCTTCGGCTTCTGGGTGAGCCAGGCATGAACCACTCCCAGACAGGCGCCTCCGCACGCCGCCGCCAACACCCCTAGCCAAGGTGACCCGGTTTTATAAGATATCGCGTAGCCGCTCATCGCCCCGAAAAGCAGGACGCCTTCGAGGCCGAGATTGATTTTGCCGCTCTTCTCCGTGAGACATTCCCCAAGGCTCACAAAAAGGAACGGAGTGCCTCCCCGAAACGCTCCGGCAAGAATTGCGAGAGGGACTGCTAACCATCCGATTCCCGCGCTCGCGCTACTCATAGATCAATGCTTATGCATCCCTTTCCTGGAACACCTTCCATTTGCCGTAGAGACTTTCACTGTAGAGAATCACCAGGAACACCAGTCCTTGAAAAACCATGATGGCTGCGTCCGGCAAATGATGGTCACGCTGCAAAATGCCTCCACTGGCCAGCAATCCGCCGAGCAAGATCGAAATGAGGATGCAGCCGAGAGGGCTTTGGCGCGCCAGAAATGCCACCAGGATGCCACTATAGCCATACCAGGCATTGAGCGACTCATTGGCTCGCCCGTGAATGGCGGCCACTTCGACCATGCCTGCGAGCCCCGGGAATGCCCCCGCCAGGAAACAGGTGATCAAGGTAATTCTTCCGACCGGAATTCCCGCAATCTGTGCCGCTCGCACATTTCCGCCAATCGTGCGAATCTGGAAACCCAGCGTGGTCTGACTGAGCAAAACCCAGGCGAGAAGACAAGCGATCAAGCCGAATACCAAACCCCAATGAATCGTGGTGTCGCCGATCGGCTGCAGCATCTGCTCATCCGGTATCGGATAGCTTGAAGGTTTATTCAGACTGCTGGGATCTCGAATCCAGGTATTAATTGCCTGGTTCAAAATTGCAATGGCGATGTAATTCATCATCAAACTGCTGATTGTCTCGTTGACCCCGCGATACTGTTTTAACGCGCCAGAGATGGTCAGCCACAGACCCCCGGCAATCATCCCGACTACGGCCATCACGATCTGGGCCGTGAGAGGGCTGGCGGTCGGTAATTGAAGGCCGACTACGGTAGCGCAGAGTCCACCGATCACGAGCGCGCCTTCGTTTCCGATCATCACTAGTCCAAGATGAAAAGGGATAGCGGTCGCGAGTGCACAGAGCATCAGAGGAGCAGAGCGCACCAGCGTATTCTGAAATGAATACCAACTGCCGAATGCCGCCTTGTAAATCGAAGCGTAGACGGAAAATGGGTCGGCTCCGGCCAACGCGCAGAAAGCACCAAAAGCGGCCAAGGAAACCAGGATTGCGCCGGTCGGAATCACGATGGACTCCATCCGGCTTCGCCACTGGAAACCACTCCTTTTCCCGGAAAAGCTGCTGCTGGAAAGCGGTTCCAGCAGCGAACCAGCCTTTTTCAATTGAGCGTTGTCCACCATCAGCCTTTCACTGTGCGACGCGCTTTCCCGAGTCGCGTCGACAGCCTGAGACTTGACTTGAGCATCGTTCCCCGGCCTGCTTCTTCGCCAATGACTTCAAGCTGTCTGGCAGGGACGGTGCATCGAAAGACATTTCCAAGTTCAGCTTGTCGTGCTCCCAAGCACGCCTTCCACCAGCCAATTCATCTTTTCAAGCTCGGGATCCTTTTGTTTCATCTCGACCCCGGCAGGGATGACAACCTTCCCGGTGTTGTCTTTTAATTCGCCTTTGTAAATCACCATGGTTCCGTCCATGAACTTCGCTTTGCTCGCTTCCGCAGCCTGCTTCGCTTTATCGCTGACGCTCGGCCCGTAATCGGACACCTTGACGAAACCATCACTCAGGCCACCCCGGACGACGTGGGGAATAGTCCCGGCCTGCAGCGACTTTCCTTCCTGCACTTCCTTGGCATACATTCCATAGACGTGGGACCAATCCCATTCCGCACCTGTCAGGTAACCCTTGGGTGCAATGGCAGCCTGACTGGCATGATATCCACAACTGAAGACCCCTCGAGTTTCCGCGGTCTGGATCACCACTTTCGGACTATCAACGTGGCAAGTCAGCACATCGACGCCTTGGTTAATCAAGCTATTGGAGGCTTCGGCTTCCTTGACGGGAAGCGACCAGTCGCCAGTGAAAACGACCTGGACCGTGGCGCTCGGATTCACGCTCCGCGCTCCGAGGGTGAAGCTGTTGATATTCCGAAGTACTTGAGGGATCGGCTTTGCCGCAACAAATCCGAGCTTATTGCTTTTCGTGGTTAATCCAGCAACGATCCCCGAGATATATTCAGCCTCGTCGATATAGCCAAAATAGGTTCCGACGTTTTCCGGATGCTTGCCCGGAACATAAAAGCCGCCGCAATGCAGGAACTGAATTTTGGGGAATTTTTTTGCGACTTTTAGAATGTGCGGATCATAATAGCCGAAGGAGGTCGGAAACAGGACAGTCGCGTTGTCCTGTACGATCATGTCGCGCATCGTTTCCTGGACGGCCACCGTCTCTGGGACGTTGGCTTCCTCCAGCACCTTGACGCCCGGCATTTTTGCGACGCTAGCTGCCCCGATCGCATGCGCCTGATTGTACCCGTAGTCATCCTTCGGGCCAACATAGATAAAGCCTATCGTGACGTCCGCGGCCAAGGCGTTGACGGTAAGGAGCGCCAGACAGGTAGAGAGAAGAAAAAGCGAATGTTTCATCATCGAGTTCTGATTCGGTCGAGAAACGGCGAGCGGGGATTCCTTAGTCATTCGATCGCCTGGCTCAACTCTCCATGGTGTTCCACTTCAGCCGGTTTTGCTGAGACAACGGCTAACTTAGCGCAGTAAACGAGCACCGCGGCTACCGCCAGGTAACTGACTGAGACTTCCGGA
>DATHPZ010000044.1:0-11795 GCA_035483355.1 Chthoniobacterales bacterium
ATTTATATAATTCATGGATGGAATTCAGGCTTTCCCGGATTGTAGATCACAAGCCCATTGATGCCCCGGTTAGTTCAGGAACTCATAGCTTATATAATTCATGGATTGGAATTCCCAGAGCGGTTCGGGAGAGCCGCCAGAGTCCAATCGCGATCATTGCGACAACCGCCTCTGCATTCGCAGAGACGCCTCTCCGTGCCAGCATCCAGCGTCTTACTTTGGAGCAGATGACTCCTGTGACGGAAGTCATCTGCCCCCTGGGAGTAATTACGCGAAGCCCGAGTCACCTGCCTTGTTCGATGGCCAGAGTCAATCGATGATCACTCAGCCGGAGTCGGAGCGCAGCCTGCCGTCCCTCCGTTGGAATTAGGACGCACCTTGCCTCGATTCTGGCGCTTCCCGCAAGACAGGGTGACGGTTGGAAGATCCGCAGGGATACCGCCGACGAAGGCACGGGCTATTAGAGGAAGCAGACTTGAATCAAAACGCGTGTGCGGTCCTGCAGCCGTCCTGGTGAGCTAAATCGTCATAAGTGACCGCCGACGGTCTTACCGATTAAGTGAAATCGACCCATCGAAATCATGATGGAATTTCTCTTCGACCTTTTGAGCACGTTCGAATTCCGCCCTCGCCTTATCAACGTCAGGATTGCGCGAGAATCGTTTTAGCAAAACCTGCGTCTGTTCGTCCGCCGCCTGGTTTTCGCCAGCGACCGCGAATGCCGCAGCAAAGGTGTCCAGTTCAGGAGTCAGCTCTTCCTTACCTGTCGCTATTTTCATCAGCTCTGGCATCTCCGCCCGCAACGCCTTGAAATAGGCCTCTTTCGCTTCCGCGTAATCAATCGTCTTTTCGGCAAGCTCAGCCGGGGATGGATTACTCTGGAGCATTTCGAGCTGCTGTCGGATCGTAGCCGAAAAACTTGCAGCTGCATTTACCAGCACATCCAATGTTGCGCTGACAAAAGCCGACGTAGTCAGGCCAAAGAAAACAATTGCCCGAAACATGAAGGCGATCATACACGGGTTCTTTACTCGAACTTATTCGCGCAAAGGTGTGATTATTCTATTTTCTGGCGAAACCTGCAATCCTGGATGCGGGGATGCGAAGATGATTTGTCTCCGACGCATTTTTCCTCTATAGAATTGCCTCCGTGTGAACGGACAGGACCCCAAACCGGAAATCTTTGATGTATTCCTGTGCCACAACAGTGACGACAAGCCTGCCGTCCGCGAGATCGCGCAGGAGTTGATCAAGGAAGGCATTAAGCCATGGCTGGATGAAAGGGAAATCCCACCTGGAACTTCGTGGCAAACGGCGATTGGTGAACAAATAGAAAGTATAAAATCGGCAGCGGTCTTTGTAGGACAAAGGAATAAGGGTCGCGTCTATACAAAACACAAATGCTCATCAAGGAAACGGGATTCTTTTGCTTTACAAAACATATATTTTCGTTCTCATGGCGCGCGCAACTCGGGTGGATTTCCCAGGAACATGGTATCATTTTTAAATCGCGGAAACGAGAGGCGAGCGATCTTCCGCTCGACGCGTCGCTACGAAAATTCATCGCGTTCCTGAGCAGCTTACCCGATTTGCCGCCCTGGGCGGACACGAGAACCGCGGCGTCGCCGCACACGAGATAACAGCGCAATTAGCGCGGTGTCGGGTGGAGGCTTTGGAACAATACCATTGGAATTCCTACGCTTTCTTCGCTGGAACCCGAGCAGCACTCGCCTGGCTATGCACCGAGTCCATCTTGGAGTTTTTCGGTCGAGGTTCGCAATGCGAGCTCCAAAACGCGTTTCGTCAACAGTGGCGGGAAGCGGCAGCCATAGGACGTTGAGAGACGGACCGGAAGGCGCAAGTTAAGTATACGATCTTCCTCGGTAGCGCGGAATTTGTGGCTCAGATGCGCAAGCTTCCCCGGAGCGACCGAGATCAACAGACAGGAGTCAGGCGCGGAGCGCTTGAAGCACTGACCTGGACCTCAAATCGTGCAAGCAACCAGCTATGTTTGGCATGAGCCCTGGGAAGAACTGCTATCCGCTCGCGGCACCGGTGCACGGCAGACCGCTCTTTTCATCGGCAGAATTCGCGGTAGGCTGAGCCTCAAAGAACTTGGGCAACTGGAAGGCGGGATTCATCACAACACTGTCGGCATCGCCATTCGTCGTTTCACCCAACGCCTCCAGAGCGATCGCACTCTCCTGGAAAAGGTCACGCTTGTCCAAAAGGAACTAGAGCCTCGCTAACAACCGTTCCGTTATTGTCTAGGAAGCCGTGTGCATCACTTCCGATTCCGCACATGAGAAAGTCGGCTCTCATCGTGACGAATGCTTCTAATCTTTTAGTCGTTGGGCAGAATATTAGTTTCTTTTGTCTTTTGTATAGACGCGACCCCTTTTGTCTTCCCCGCGACCCCTTTTGTCTTCCCTTTTGTCTCGGTCCTTTATCCGGCCGATGAACTGGCAAAACTTTATTTCCGGTCTGGAATGTCGAACTGCATTTCCGACAAATCAAAACGACGCTTGGCGTGGATCTGTTGCGCTGCCTCAAACCTGGAATGGTGATCACCTCGGCCGATCGATCCTAAACGTCGTTCAAATCGGTAGAATCACGCCGTCATCAGCTCGGTCCCCGCATCGTTTGATTGCTGATAGAATCAGGTTAAAAGGGTCAGTCAATTTGACTGACCCAATTGACTGACCCCCTTGGATGCCGCACAAGGCTTTTCTAGCGCCAAGGACGGCCGTCGGTCTGACGGAGCCAGAAGAGAGGGAGTGCTTTAAGCGAGCCTAGGTTCTGCGTAGACGAAAGAGGAAGATCCATGAGAGCTCGAGGGAAAAGTCCCAGCGGTACGGCTAACTCGCATGACTCGAAGGTAAAGCAGCTTGGTAGAGGCTCCGCCTGAGCCGGGGACCACGCGCCACCCTTGGCTGGGACAGAGCCTCTACCAGGCTTACCACCCGTTCGTGTAGGCGGGAAGCCACGACGGTCGATCCGCATTCGTCAAGGAATGGGGCAACCCGCAGGCTGTTCTCTTGACCTTTTGGGAGGTCTCCCTTACCACGGAATTATGTCGTTGTTGCCGCCTCCGCCAAATGTCCAAGGTCGCTACGTCCGTCTTCTTGCAATGGCAGAACGCGGCACCAAGCATGAAGCTGTCGTTGCCGAAATGAAACTCGCATCGTTGCGAGGCCGCTACGACTTTTCCGTATCCCCTGCGACGGCGATGACAGATCCCGAGGACGATCTTTTTTCAGAAGCGGCCCGCATTCGTCCGGATCAAAAAAACACCCGGCGGCTGATTGTTTACGACATGAAAGACGCGCCGATCGGGAACTTCGTGAAGTGGGTGTTGCTCAACGGCTTTCAGATCGATGGGGTCTGGCGTGCCGCCGCGCGTGGCAAAGCGACTGCGCTCTACGTTGGCGCGAAAAACGAGGACCTTCCCGCTCTCCGGAACGTTGCAGAGGTGGTGAGCGACCGTTTCAAGAATCTGTGGAAACGTTTTTGCGAGACCACGGGGGCCGATTCCAACGACGAACTCGGATTTTATGCGGGGCTGTATGACGGCTTGATGAGGGAAACTCGCAAAGCGGGAAAGGCCATTCCCGCACGGAACCGCCGTGCCAAAAAGAGCAGGAGCAAAGCTCCCGTGAAGAGCGCAGAAACGAATGTTCGTCCACATGTCTATTCGATCGCGCTCGAACTCGGGGCAGAGATCCGCCTTAACAAGCCGGTCGACCGGATTACTTCGTTGCTCGACGACCTGCTTGACACTCATGTGGCTTGAGTGCCGCGGGTCCACTTGTTTGCAAGTTTCAGGTCCTGGCTTGGGAGGACAAGTCCGTAGAATCCCTGTCCTCCAAACTCTCGTCTCCGATGCCATCCTACCTGAACCACGCTTTCCTTGGTCCGAAAATTTGCAAACCGGCTCCGAAAACCATTTCCCCTCGGAAAATAACGATTAACTACCGCGCATGGATTCGAACCATGAATAACGCCTCCAAAGGGCGCTGTGTTACCGTTACACCACGCGGTAAAGACGGAACTCTTACCCTAGTAAAAGCAAATCCGGCGCCTTGCAATCGATAGTTTTGCGTTTCATTCCACGCGTTCCAGCAGGCTGTGGCCGGTCATTTCTTTCGGGATGGGCAAACCCAGCAAGTCCAGCAGCGTCGGAGCGACGTCGGCGAGAATTCCATCTTTCAGACGGTATTCCGAAGCATTCGCCGCGACATAGATAAAGTGCACGAGATTAGTCGTGTGCGCGGTGTTCGGGGAGCCGTCAGGGTTGCGCATCATTTCGCAATTCCCGTGATCTGCCGTCACGAGCGCCTTTCCACCCGCCGCGAGAAGCGCATCCAGGACCTCACGCACACATCGATCGATGGTCTCGACCGCTTTGATGCCGGCTTCGACGACTCCGGTATGCCCGACCATGTCCGGGTTGGCGAAATTCAAGATGATCAGATCGTACTCTTTTAACCGATTTACCACCTCGGCCGTTACTTCGAGCGCGCTCATCTCGGGCTTGAGGTCATAGGTCGCAACCTTTGGTGAAGGGACGATCACCCTGTCCTCGCCGGCAAAGGGTACTTCGACACCACCATTGAAAAAATAGGTCACATGCGGATACTTTTCAGTTTCGGCAATTCGCAGTTGTTTCTTGCCCGCGTCACTGACGATCTTCCCGAGAATGTTGTCCAAGGTCTGCGGCTGAAACGCGACCGGACAATGGAAGGTTTTATCGTAGAGCGTCATCGTCACGAAGAGCACCTTCGGCTGGACCCGGCGGTCGAATCCGTCAAAGTCGACGAAAAGAAACGCCCGCGACAGTTGTCTGGCCCGATCTGCGCGAAAGTTGAAAAAGAAAACCACATCGTTATCCCGTATCCGTTGCTGATTCGGATGCGAAAAAATCAATGGTTTGAGAAATTCATCGGTCTCCCCTTGCTGATACCGCTGCCTGATGGCGTCATCCGGCGCGTGGTCGACAATTTCGCCTATTCCGAGCACAATAGCGTCCCAGGCCAGCTTGGTGCGCTCCCAGCGTTTATCCCGATCCATGGCAAAGTATCGACCGATGACCGTGGAAATGATTGCCCCTGAAGCGGCGACGGCATTTCTGACGGTTGATAGATACTCAACTCCTCCGGTCGGTGAGGTATCGCGGCCGTCCGTGATCGCATGAATTAAAATCTCTTTTACCCCGCAAGCTGCCGCTTCTTTTACCAAAGCGACCAAATGGTCCTGGTGACTATGGACGCCGCCGTCGGAAAGCAACCCGATCAGATGCAACCGGGATGGTTTGGCAGACTGAAACGCCTGGCGGATCACCGGGTTACTGGCTAATTCCCCGTCGAGGATCGCTTTGTTAATCCGGGTGAAGTCCTGGTAAACGATTCTTCCGGCGCCAAGATTAAGGTGTCCAACTTCGGAATTACCCATCTGGCCTTCGGGCAATCCCACATCCATCCCGCTTGCGCTCAGGTGACTCCCCGGATAAGTCCGGTACAGATATTCGTGGTAGGGCGTCTGGGCGAGCAACGTCGCATTCCCGTCGGCTTCCGCAAATTGCCGGCCATGAGGATTAATCCCCCATCCGTCCCGAATAATCAGCATCACTGGTTGAGGCATATTCCGATGAGATTAGCCCGAAAATCTCGCGAGCCCAAGCGCTCGCGAGATTTTCGCGCGAGATAAAGCCGCTTGGCCAGCGATCCGGGAGATAGAGGCCTACCGTATCGGCGCGTCAACGTATCGAAAAGGCGGAGACGGCAGGTGGTTGCCCGCAACGTCAATGTAAGCGGGCAGCTTCGCTGTGCTCCTGGAGAACCTGGCAAAGCGAGACGCTTTGCTTACTCTTTGGGTGGTTTTGTCGAATTGCGTTTGCGCTTCAGATAGTTTAGTCGGCGACGGCGTTTTTCCACCTTATTGTGTTGTTTACCCATTTACCCCTTTACCGGGGTTTGGACGCCCGGTCAATCAAACCTCCGCGCCGACCAGACTTTTGCTCTCGCGCTGCGCGAACTCGAAGTGAAATTGTTCCGGTTTCGGCGCCGGTCCGTTCACATGGGTGCGCCCCCAATAGTGGGAGAAGTTTTCGTTGCCGTGACGATTCTGCACGAATTCTTCGATCAGTCCGCGCACTCGCGCGGGAATATCTTCCAGCGTTACCGTCTTTTCCTGCATTCCAGCCAATCGTTCTCCCGTGACTGAACCTCCGACAAAGAGTGCGTATTTACCCGGCATGCGCCCGACAAACGCGATATCTGCATTGTAAGGCCGCGCGCAGCCGTTCGGACAACCGGTCATGCGAATCAAGATCGGTTCCTGACTCAGACCGTAATCCCGCAGAATGTCATCGATTTTATCCAAAACGAGATGGAATACCCGTTCGCTTTCCGCCAGCGCCAGCCCGCAGGTGGGCAACGCGACACAGGCCTGCGCCAGCCTTCGGGTTTCCGTCAAAGATTCCGGCTTGGGGATGCCGTGCGCCGTCAGGATTTCCGTGACCTTCTCTTTTGCGGTCGAATCAATATCGTGAAAAATAATGTTACAATTCGTCGTCAGCCTGACCGGGAATCCAAATTGTTCGGCAATCGTGCGAAATGCGGTCCGCCATTTGCGCTCTGGCGTATCCTTGATCCGGCCCTCTTCAATCCAGAGCGCGCAGAACAATTTCCCATCCCCTTGTTCATGCCAGCCGTAAACGTCGCTCACCGTATTCCAATGAACTTCCTTCGCCGGTTCATAAGGGGCATCCAACCGTTTAACCACCTCCTCCCGGAACCAGTCGATGCCGCGTTCATCGATCAGATATTTCAACCGGGCGCGCTTGCGATCATTTCGGTTTCCGAAATCCCTTTGAGCGCTGACCACTGCGACAGCGGCTTTAACGGCGTGCTCCCGGGCAATGTAAAATAGCGGCTTGGCGAGCGCCGGAAAAGTCTCGATCTTACCGTGCGACATTCCAAATCCTCCGCCCGCGACCACGGTGTAACCCTTCACCACGCCATTTTCCACATTTGAAATGAATCCGAGATCGTTCGTATAGATATCGATGTCATTTCTGGGCGGGATGGCGATCCCGATTTTAAATTTCCTTGGCAGGTAATGCCTCCCGTAAATAGGCTCGACATCACCCGTTTCCGGATTGAGGTGCTCGTCATTTAGCCAAATCTGAGCGTACGCGGTCGTCTTGGCGAGAAAGGTGTCGCTGAGTTCCTTGGCGAGCCGCTGTGCGTCCAGATGAGCCTCATCCTTGAAAGGGCTGGGAGCGGCGGTGGTATTCCGGACGACGTCGCCACAGGCACCCCAGGTGGTGATCCCGGATTCATTGATCCTGTGGATGCAATCCTGCAGATCTCCCTTGAGGACACCGTGTAACTGGAAACCCTGGCGAGTGGTAATCCGGAGCGTGCCGTTACCCAGATCCCCCGCGATTCGGTCGTGCGCAAGATATTGCTGCGCACTTAACGCACCGCCCGGCAATTTGGAGCGAACCATGAACATCCAGGCTTTATCGAGGTTCTTCTTTTTGCGCGGCACTCGCTGGTCACGATCGTCCTGTTGATAGGTGCCGTGGAACTTCAGGAGTTGATACTCTTCGTCCGAAAAGTGGGATGCGTCCCCAAGAAGAGTTTCCTGAATCGTACCCCGCAAGGCATGACTCTCAGACTTAATTTCTTCAACGCTTTTGGAAGCCATAGCAGAGAAAGTGGATATTCCCTATAGGCATAAGGTATTTTACAGAGGGTGCAACTGGATTTTCGGGCGGCCGGCATTCTCCGTTCGGCGTTCGGCGCTCGGCGGCGAAAGCGATTGGTCCATGCTACGTTCAGGTCTTCATTGCCGACACTGATGAGCGATTTCTTTCAGCATGGTCTGATCAGCACCTTGCACCGACTCGTCGATGGACCCCTCATCGGTCGCCATGAATCATTGCCGACTCTTGAATCGGTCGTTCTGGTCCTGCCGTGTCACTATGCCGAGATCGGAACGGCGGCGCTGAACGGCATCGTCGAAAACCTCAACAAAGCAACATTCTTGTCGCGTGTCGTCGTCTCGATGAATGGTATTCCAGATCAACTGACCCGGGAAGTGCAATTGTTCTGGTCCAAATTGAAGAAGTCGCACGTGGTGTTATGGAATGATTCTCCGAATCTGTTGGAGCAACTCATGCGGCACGGCTTACAGTTCAATCCTGGCAAAGGACTGAACCTGTGGCTCGCATTCGGATGGCTGGCTGCGAACCAATCGTCGGGAACAGTTCTGGTTCACGATTGTGACATCGCGAACTACAATCTGGATCTGCCGGTGACTCTTGCACTCCCTGTCGCTCGCCTGGGCTACAGCTTCTGCAAAGGATACTACAGCAGAGTCCAGCAAGAGTTGTTCGGCCGTGTCACCAGGCTTTTCGTCATTCCATTGGTTCGATCCCTGGTTCGGGTGCTGGGACACATGCCTCTGCTCGACTTTATCGACAGCTTTCGTTATCCCCTTTCCGGGGAATATTCGATGAGCTTCGACACCGCGATGAACTTGCCCATCGAAAGCGGATGGGCGCTCGAGATTGGGTCGCTGTGTGACTTGCACCGAAACCTAGATCCAAAGGCGATCTGCCAGGTTGACCTCGCGATGCTATTCAACCACAAGCATCAGAACCTCGACCCTGCGCAACCAGGGAGAGGGCTTTTACGCACCGCAGCAGAAATTGCCGGTTCACTTCTAACTCATCTCGAGCGCGAAGGATCTTCGTTCGATGGCAAAACTTTGGAAACTCTCGTGCAGATATACAAGACTGTCTCCAACGATTTCGTGAGACGTTATCAACACGTCGCGAACCTGAACTCCTTACCATTCGACTTGTCCCGAGAATCCGGCGCTGCCAAGGCGTTCTCCGAAACGTTGAGCATTGTGTGCCTCAATTTCCTCCAGGGGCGCAGGTCTGACAGCCTGCCACCGTGGCGGCGAATGCTGCAGTCCAAAGGTGCCGTCCAATTGAGTATCATCGCGGACGCCTGAGGAGGCGTTCGGCGTTCACCGTTCACCGTTCACCGTTCACCGGGCGCAGTCTTGATGCGGCAGGTAAACTGTCTCGGTTTATTCGGCTTTGAAGAAGCAAGGCAAGACTGCACCCACCGCCGCCGAACGCCGAACGCCGAACGCCGAACGGTGAACGCCAAACGGTGAACGGTGAACGCCTCTGGGGCGGAACTCGCGCTTGCGCAGCAACTAGGCGTATGTTAGCGAGCGGTTATGCTTCGGTTTACGAAAATGAACGGCGCCGGAAACGATTTCGTGCTAATCGACAATCGATCAGGCGCCCACAAATTTTCGCCAAACCAGATCGCCTTTTTATGTGACCGGCATCGAGGGGTCGGCGCGGACGGTGTGCTGGTGGTCGAGGCTCCGGTTGGTAAAGCCGATTTTCGGATGCGATATTATAACAGTGACGGCGGTGAAGCGGAGATGTGCGGGAATGGTGCGCGATGTTTCACCCGCTTTGTCAACAAGATCACCGACGCTTCTTCTGACATCCGTTTCGAGACGCAGGCCGGGATCATTGAAGCCCAGACCGATGGCGATCGCGTCGTGCTTGCGCTGAGCCGGCCGCGTGACCTTGTACTGCGCCGGGGTCTGGAGATAAGTGGCGTAAAGCTTTCGATCCATTCCATTAACACCGGGGTACCGCATGTCGTTACCTTCGTGGACGACATCGAATCGACGCCGGTCCAGCATTGGGGCGCACAGATCCGGTATCATCCCGCGTTTCAACCGAACGGGACCAACGCAAATTTTATCAAAGAAATTGAACCTGGTAAGATAGCCATCCGAACCTACGAACGCGGCGTGGAAGCCGAAACGCTGGCATGTGGGACCGGAGTGACCGCGGCCGCACTGGTCTACGCAGCGTTGGGCGATTCAACTTCTCCGGTGCGCCTTCTTGTGCGAGGCGGAGATTGGCTTGAGGTTGGATTTCGAAGAGCCGGAACGGGCTTCGAGAATGTCACTCTGAAAGGTCCGGCCGACTTTGTATTTGAAGGTTCCATCGAAATTCCATAATCCCTCCCTACCCATGTTTACAGGCACCTACACAGCGATCGTCACCCCGTTCAAGAACGGTCAGGTCGATGAAACTGCATTTCGCAATCTGATCCAATTCCAAGTCGACAACGGCGTAAGTGGCATAGTTCCGGCCGGAACGACCGGCGAGGCTGCAACACTCGATTTTGACGAACATCTGCGGGTAATCAAAATCGCCGTTGAGGAAGCGCGTGGCCGTTGCAAGATCATCGCCGGCACCGGTTCAAATTCGACCCAGGAAGCGGTGGAACTGACTCAAAAGGCTGAGCAACTGGGCGTCGATGGAGCTCTGCTAGCCAGCCCGTATTATAACAAGCCCACTCAGGAGGGGGTCTACAGGCACTACAAGAAAATCGCCGAGTCGACCTCGCTGCAAATAATGCTGTACAATGTCCCGAGTCGTACGGCGGGTGAAATTGGAGTGGAAACCTGCGCCCGCCTGGCGAAAGATTGTCATAACATCGTTTCCATCAAGGAGGCTGGCGGTTCGGCGGAACGTGTCTCGGCCTTGAAGAAGATTCTTCCTCCGGAATTCACGATTCTTTCCGGGGACGATGGTTTGACCTTGCCTTTTATGGCCGTTGGAGCCGTTGGCGTGGTGAGTGTAGTTTCC
Source organism: Chthoniobacterales bacterium (assembly GCA_035483355.1). Classification (GTDB taxonomy): domain Bacteria; phylum Verrucomicrobiota; class Verrucomicrobiia; order Chthoniobacterales; family JAFAMB01; genus JAFAMB01. Next base: position 10,706 of record DATHPZ010000044.1, read on the forward strand.
AATGTGATCCCAAGACAGATAACGGATATGGTTAACGTTTTCCTGGCAGGCCGATCCGCAGATGCGCTCAAATTGCACCTCCGTTATTGGCAGCTTTTCAAGGATCTTTTTATCGAATCAAACCCGATCCCGGTGAAAACCGCGTTGTATTTGATGGGAATGATCGAAAACGAGTTCCGTCTGCCGCTCTGCGAAATTGCTAAAGCAAACCAAGGTAAACTCCACGAGACCCTCGCTTCTTTGAAGCTGGTATGACCCGATTGCACGTCCACGGAGGGAACGGGCGATTGGGGCAGGCCGTCGTCCGACTCGCCGTGGCATCCGATGACTACGCAGTTTCCATCTCCGGACGAAATGAGGACCTTTCGAAACAGGATTCGACGTGGGATGTCGCAATCGATGTAAGCCAGCCGCAAGGGTCAGTGGCGATGGCAACCCGCTGCGCAACTGATGGAATACCTCTGGTGATCGGAACGACAGGGCATTCGAACGATCAACTCGACAAACTACGTGCTGACGCGGCGCGAATCGCAATGGTGCTGAGCCCAAATTTCAGCGTCGGGGTAAATTTACTCTTCTGGTTAACCGAAAGGACGAGCGAAATCCTCGGCCCGGAGTTCGATGCCGAGATTGTCGAATTGCATCACCGTCTCAAAAAGGATTCGCCGAGCGGAACAGCGAAACGGCTGGGCGAAATTATCGCGAAGACGCGATCGCTGGAGTATGCCCAAGCGGCGCAGCACGGGAGAGAAGGTTTAGTGGGCGAGCGAAGTAGCAACGAGATCGGTGTCCACGCAATCCGGGGAGGAGATATCGTTGGCGAACACACTGTCTTTTTTGCAGGGGCCGGGGAAAGGATCGAATTGACGCACCGCGCGTCGAGTCGGGATACTTTCGCCAAAGGCGCTCTGCGAGCCGCTGGCTGGCTGATCGGCAAACCTGCAGGATGGTACGAGATGCAGGATGTATTGGGACTTCGTTGAGACTGCTGGCTGGGATGCGCTGTGGAATCGCTCTGGGCTCGAACATCGAGAATCGCCTCGCGAACCTCCGCGAAGGAGGCAAACGGGTTTGTTCGCTCCACGAGCCC